>NZ_LZJD01000058.1:0-669 GCF_001666875.1 Mycobacterium sp. E802 | reverse complement strand
ACATGAACGGCATGCCGGAAACGCCTGCCGTGCACGGTGTTGCCCTCCATCTGGTCATACGCCACCTCACATACCCGCTCGGGTCGCAGCGGTACGAACGACAAATCCTTGCCGGCGTTCCAGCGTGAGCCGCCGCCATATCTGCGGGCCGCATCCGGGTCGGCGGCCACCTGCGCGGCCCAGTTCCATGGATGATGCTCGAAACTCGTTACCAGCGGCTGCAATTCGGTGAACAGCTTGCGCCGGGTCGCCATCGGAAACGCCCCGATGACGCCGACGGAGGCCAGCTCACCGTCGTCGGTGTAGAGCCCGAGCAACAGCGAGCCGACGGCGTCGTCCGCGGATTTGTGGACGCGGTAGCCGGCGACCACGCAGTCGGCGGTCCGCTCGTGTTTGATCTTGAACATGACGCGTTTGTCCGGCTGGTAGGTCAGATCGAGTGGTTTGGCGATCACGCCGTCCAGACCCGCCCCTTCGAACTCGTCGAACCAGCGCTGCGCGGTCGGGAGGTCGGTCGTGGCGGGGGTGACGTGAAACGACGGTCCGGTACCCAGCGCGCCGACCAGGGCGGCGCGCCGCTCGGCGAACGGCTTTCCGGTGTAGTCGTCGTCCCCGAGGGCCAGCAGATCGAAGGCGATGAACGCCGCCGGCGTCTGCTCGGCGAGCATC
>NZ_LZJD01000057.1:0-12235 GCF_001666875.1 Mycobacterium sp. E802 | reverse complement strand
AACTCCTCGACGATGATCGCCCCGCCACCGATCACATCGGCACGGCCGGCATGCATCGGCCCGAGCGCCAGGCGCTGCGCCTTGGTCATGCCGATCAGCTGCTCGCACACTTTGAGCAAATCGTCAAACCCAATGCGGGACAGATGAATTGCGTCGGGATCGTATTCGGTCATGCCCTGCGCCAGCGCCGAGAGCGTCGTCATCGTCCCGGCCACCCCGACCCACGTGCACGCGCGTTCCACCGGCACCACCTTCAGCGCCTCGGCCAGCCCGTCACAGGCCACCGCTCGGGCCTGCGCCACCTCGGCGGCTGTCGGCGGATCGGAGTGCAGGCACCGCTCGGTCAGCCGGACGCACCCGATATCGGCGGAGAAGCCGGCCTGCACCGCACTGTGGCCCAGCACCAGTTCGGTCGAGCCGCCACCCAGATCGACCACCACGAACGGGCCTGCGTCAGGGTCGAGTTCGCCGACGGCACCGCGGAACGACAGCTCGGCCTCCTCCGTCCCGGTGATCACCTCGGCCACCGAGCCGGGCACCACGCTGCCCAACAACCGCGCGGTCATCGCAAAGAACTCGTCGCGGTTGCCGGCGTCGCGGGCCGCGGAGGTGGCGACCATCCGCACCGCGGTCACCGAATGCTCGGACATCAACGCCGCATAGTCGGCGAGCGCAGACTCGGTGCGGGCCAACGCCTCCGGAGCGAACTGACCGGTGGCGTCGACCCCCTGCCCCAACCGCACGACCCGCATCTCGCGGTGCACGTCATGCAGCTTGCCGTCCACCACGTCGGCGATCAGCAGGCGAATCGAGTTGGTGCCACAGTCGATTGCGCCGACCCGGCGCGAGCCGTCGATTGCGCCGACCCGGCGCGAGCCGTCGACTGCACCGACCCGGCTCACCCCCACACCTCACGATCAAGAATTCCGGCCATGCCCGGCTCGACGGCCAAAAGCGCCAGTGCCTCGTCGCCAAAAGGATTGACGCCCGGGCCTTTTGCCAGGGAGTGGGCCATCACCACATGCAGACACTTGACCCGGTCGGGCATGCCACCACCGGTGAACGTGGTGCCCAGCGATTCGATCGCATCGCGTTCCGCCAGATAGGACTCATGTGCCCGCCGGTAGGCCGCGGCCAATTCCTCGTCCTCGTGCAGGCGTTCGCTCATCTCCCGCATCAGTCCGGAGGATTCCAGCCGGCTGGCCGCCGCGGTCAGCGCAGGGTGCGTCAGGTAGTACAGCGTCGGAAACGGAGTGCCGTCGGGAAGCCGAGGTGCCGTCTTCACCACGCCGGGCTCGCCGTTGGGGCAGCGGTAGGCGACCTCCAGCACGCCGCGCGGCTCGCGACCGAGTTGCCGTGTCACCGCGTCGATATCTGCAGGATCAACCATGAGGACCTCCGGGCGCAGCCGGTGCCGGCGGGGCCGGGACCGGCGGCGGCCCACCGATCGTCGGCGAAACCCCATGTGGCTCATCGGCAATCGTGTGCCACAGCGACGTGTACCAGGGCTGACCTGCCGGCACGTCGGACCCGGGCAGGGCAGGTGCCAGCGACTCTTCGGGCTCCATCGCCCCGGGGGGAAGTTGCACCTGGTAGGGGGTGTCACCGGGCATGACGAACCCGAGCCGTTCGCGGGCCTGGGCCGCGATGTAGGCCGGATCGGCCAGCTTGACCTTCTGCTGTTCGAGATCGGCGATCTGGGCACGCAATTGCTGCTCGCTGGCTTTGAGCTGTTTCATTTCGGTGCGTTGGGCGAAGTAGGTGCGGACCGGCCCGGCGATGGTCAACGTCAGCACACACACCACCGCGGCCAGGATCGCCGCTCGGCGCGCCGTCGATCCGAACCGTAGTTCGGACTGCAACTCGGCCTGCTGCTGGGCTTGTATCGCAATGGCTTTGGTGACGGTCTCGTCGGGAGCCGGCTCGGCCGGCGCCGAGCGGGTCTCGCCGACACGACGCCGCGCCTGCGAGGCACGCGGCCGATTCGACTCCCCGGCCTTGCCCGGCTTGCCGGGTCGGGAGGCCGGGGACCGTCGCTTCGGATCGGGCCGCTTCGCTTCGGGCATCGACGTCGTAGTGCTGAATTACTTGGCTTCGAACCGCGGGAAGGCCAGATCGCCGGCGTAGCGTGCGGCATCACCGAGGGCCTCCTCGATGCGCAGCAGTTGGTTGTACTTGGCGACCCGCTCGCTGCGGGCCGGGGCGCCGGTCTTGATCTGGCCGCTGCCCACCGCGACCGCCAGGTCGGCGATGGTGGTGTCTTCGGTCTCGCCGGAACGGTGGCTCATCATGGTGCGGTAACCGCTGTTGTGCGCCAGCGCAACGGCATCCAGGGTTTCGGTGAGCGTGCCGATCTGGTTCACCTTGACCAGCAGCGCGTTGGCCGCGCCGCGCTCGATGCCGTCCTCGAGGCGCTCCGGGTTGGTGACGAACAGGTCGTCGCCGACGAGCTGTACGCGGTCACCGATGGCCGTGGTCAGCGCCACCCAGCCGTCCCAGTCATCCTCGGACAGCGGGTCCTCGATCGACACCAGCGGGTAGGCGTCGATCAGGCCGGCGTAGAACTCGGCCATCTGCTCGGCGGTGCGGGTCTCCTTCTCGAAGGCGTAACCCGAACCGTCGGTGTAGAACTCGGTGGCGGCGACGTCGAGCGCCAATGCCACGTCGCTCCCCAGCTTGAAGCCGGTGGCCTCGATGGCCGTCGCGATCAGGTCCAGCGCAGATTTGGTGCCCGCGACGTCGGGGGCGAAGCCGCCCTCGTCACCGAGACCGGTGGACAGCCCCTGCTTCTTGAGCACGGACTTCAGCGAGTGGTACACCTCCGCGCCCCAGCGCAGCGACTCCTTGAACGACGGAGCGCCGATCGGGGCGACCATGAACTCCTGGACGTCCACCCCGGTGTCGGCGTGGGCGCCGCCGTTGAGGATGTTCATCATCGGCACCGGCAGGATGTGCGCGTTGGGGCCGCCGAGGTAGCGGAACAGCGGCAGCGCGGCGCTGTCGGCGGCGGCCTTGGCCACCGCGAGCGAGACGCCGAGGATCGCGTTGGCGCCCAGCCGGGACTTGTCCGGGGTGCCGTCGAGATCCAGCAGGGCCTGGTCCACCAGCCGCTGATCATCGGCGGCCAGGCCGATGATCGCCGGCGCGATCTCGTCGAGCACGGCCTCCACGGCCTTCTCGACGCCCTTGCCGCCGTAGCGGGAGCCGCCGTCGCGCAGCTCCACCGCCTCGTGCTCGCCGGTCGACGCACCCGACGGCACCGCTGCCCGGGCGAACGTGGCGTCGGTCAGGGCCACCTCGACCTCGACCGTCGGGTTGCCACGAGAATCGAGGATCTCGCGGGCTCCAACCTGCTCGATGATGGGCACTGGCTTCTCCTTATTGAGTCCTGCGTGTAGGGATGAGACTAGATCGTGGGATGTCACAAGGCGTGCCCGGCTGCATAAGCCGTGGCCCAGTCCCGCACCATGCGGGCGTACTGCTCAGAGTTGTTGTAGGCGGTCAGGGCCTTCATCCAGCCCCTCGGGGTGGACAGGTCCTTGCCGTACCAGCACAGCAGACCGGCCGCCGAGAGTGCGGCATCGTCGAAGTTGTCGGGGCTGACGACGCCGTCGTTGTTGGCGTCGACCCCGAAATGGCCCCAGGTCTCGGGGATGAACTGCATCGGGCCCATGGCCCGGTCCATCAGCGGATCGCCGTCGAGCTTGCCGCCATCGGTGTCGGGTATGCGCAGGTTGCCACCGGTGCCGTCCAGCTGCACGCCGCGGATGGGCGGGGTGACGTCGCCGTTGCGTGCGATCATCGCGCCCCGGTAGGTGCCGTGATGGCTCTCGATCTGGCCGATGCCGGCCAGGGTGGTCCAGGCCAGCCGGCAGTTGGGGTTTTCCACCTCGGCGACGCGTGCGGCGTAGGCATAGGCCTCCAGGGCATTGACGGGCATGCCCATCGTCGGGGCCCGTTGCGCGGCCCAGTCATGCAGTTGATCGGCCGGCCGGCCCTTGGCGTAGGTGTCGACGGCGGGAACCGGGTCGCCGGGCGGTGGCGGCACGCCTTCGGGGATCGGGGTGCCGAGGTGCCACGAACAGCTGGATGCCAAGAGCAGCGCTGTCGCAGCCACCACGGCGACAGCCCGCAGCCAACGCACTGGCGACACCGGACTCCCTCAAACCCCGCTCTATCTGATTCGCCATCGTCGCATGCGCGGGCCTCGACGTGTCGGCCGACGGGCCGGTGCCGAAGGTCCGGACGTCAGCGCGGTCGAGCCCACAGGCGCCCCTGCTAAGGTGAGCCACGCCTTGCTATGGCGAGGCAGGCCTATGTTTTTTATGGTGGTTTCACCCCGGTCGAACGAGGACACTTTGATGACTGTCATCTCGGACGTTCCGACCAGCACGCTGGCCGCATCCAACGTCACATCCCAGGTGTTCGGCAGTGGGCTGATCGGTTTGCGGGAAGGTCTCGAAGCCGCCATCGTCGTGTCGATCCTCGTCGCATTCCTGGTCAAGTCCGAACGGCGTGACGCACTCAAATGGGTGTGGTTGGGCGTGGGCGCCGCGATCGCCATGACCGTCACCGTCTTCCTGGTGATCCAGTTCGGCGAGAACACCATCAGCGGCCTCGGCGCCGAGGCCATCGCCGGGATCGCCTCGCTGATCGCCGTCGTCATCGTCACGACGATGGTGTTGTGGATGAAAAAGGCATCCGCCTCGATGTCCGGCCAGCTGCGCGGCGAGATGTCGCAGGCGCTGCAGACCGGTGGCCTGGCGGTCGCCCTGCTGGCCTTCTTGGCGGTGGGCCGTGAAGGCGTGGAGACCGCGCTGTTCATGGTGGGCTACGCCGAGGCCGAGACCCTGTGGCCGCTGACCGGTCTGATCATCGGCGTCTTGATCGCCGCGGCGATCGCCTACGGCATGTACGCCGGCGCCGTCCGCATCAACCTCGCCAAGTTCTTCAAATACACCGGCATCTTCCTGATCGTGGTGGCCGCCGGCATCCTGGCCTACGGCATCAAGGCGCTGCAGACCGTGGGCTGGCTGCCCGGGCTGAGTGCCAAGGCTTTCGACATGAGCGGGGCGTTCGACTGGTCCGCCTGGTACGGCGAGATCATCCAGGGCGTCTTCAACATCGACCCGACGCCGACCGTGCTGCAGTTCGCCGCCTGGCTGGCCTACATCGTTGTGGTGCTGGCGCTGTTCCTGAAGCCGATGCGGGCAGCCGCCGGCGCACCGCCGGCCACGCCGACGGCGTCCGAAACGTCCTCCGAGCCGATCGTCGAGCCGGAGACCTCCACCTCGTCCTCGTCCGAAAGGTCCACCAAGTGAAGATGACCCCCGCCGCCAAGACCGGATTCGCGGCCGCTGCCGCGGTGCTGGCCGGCATATCGATGAGTGGTTGCCAGGCCAAGGAGGCCACCACCGGCGGTGCAGGCGGTGACGAGAAGGGCGCGCAGATCACCGTCGAGGCCTCCGACACCGAGTGCAAGCTGTCGGGCACCACCGCGACGACGGGGCCGAGCACCTTCGTGGTGACCAACACCGGCGACAAGGTCACCGAGTTCTACGTCTACGGTGCCGGCGAGCGGGTGATGGGCGAGGTCGAGAACATCTCCCCCGGCCTCAAGCGTCAGCTGATCGTTCAGCTCACCCAGCCGGGCACCTACCAGACTTCGTGCCGTCCCGGCATGGTCGGCGAAGGTATCCGCGGCAACTTCGAAGTCACCGGTGAGGCCGTCAAGATCGACACCGAGGGCAAGTTCAAAGAAGCCGCCGACAGCTACAAGCGCTACGTGTTGAGCCAAACCGATGCGCTGATCCCGTCGACCGAGGCGTTCGTCGCCGCGATCAAGGCCAAGGACGTCGCCAAGGCCAAGTCGCTGTACCCGACCACGCGCACCTACTACGAGCGCATCGAGCCGGTCGCCGAGTCCTTCCCCAACGATCTGGACCCACGGATCGACCTGCGTGAGGCCGACCTGGAGGAAGGCCAGAAGTGGACCGGGTTCCACGCCCTGGAGAAGCAACTGTGGGTCACCGGCCTTCAGCCCGACGCCAACGCACTGGCCGACCAGCTGCTGGCCGACGTCAAGGAACTCGAGGCCGGTGTGAAGGCGCCCGACTGGACGATCGACTCCACCCAGATCGCCGGTGGCGCCCAGGGTCTGCTCGACGAGGTGGCCCTGAGCAAGATCAGCGGTGAAGAGGACATCTTCAGCCACACCGACCTGTGGGACTTCAAGGCCAACGTCGAGGGTTCGCAAACTGCCGTGGCCTCGGTGCGGCCGATCCTCGACGAACGTGATGCCGAGCTGGGCAAGCGGGTCGACGAACAGTTCGCCAACGTCGAGAAACTGCTGGAGAAGTACCGTGAGGGTGACGGCTTCGTCTCCTACGACAAGGTGACCGAGCCGCAGCGACAGGAGCTTTCGCGCGCCATCGACGCGCTGAGCAAAGAGGTAAGCCAGGTGCAAGGTGTCATCGCCCATCAGTGATCCGTCTGAATCTGCCCCCGCTGCCGAGCATCCCGCCGGGTTCTCGCGGCGCAAGCTGTTCGGTGCAGCTGGAGTAACGGCTGCGGTCGTGGGTGCGGCCAGCGCGGGTGCGCTGGCCGGCCGGGCGTCGGCGGCCAGCACGCCGCACGGTGCCCTGCAGGGTCCGGTCGAGTTCCGCGGGGAGCGTCAGGCCGGCATCGTCACCGAGGCGCAGGACCGGATGCATTTCTGCTCCTTCGACGTCACCACCGACAAGCGTGAGGACGTCATCGCGCTGCTCAAGCAGTGGACCGAGATGGCCGAGCGCATGACGCGCGGCGAGGAGACCGAACAGGGCGGCGCGGTTGACGGCAATCCCTATGCGCCACCGTCGGATACCGGCGAGGCGCTGGGCTTGCCGGCCTCACAGCTCACGCTGACGATCGGTTTCGGGCCGTCGTTCTTCGTCAAAGATGGCAAGGACCGCTTCGGCATCGCCGACAAGCAGCCGGCCGAGTTGCGCGATCTGCCGAAGTTCCCCAACGAGACCATGGACCCGGCCAAGTGCGGCGGGGACATCTGCGTGCAGGCGTGTGCCAATGATCCGCAGGTCGCGGTCCACGCCATCCGTAACCTGGCCCGGGTCGGGTTCGGCACCGTGGCCGTGCGGTATTCCCAACTCGGTTTCGGCCGTACCTCCTCGACCACCCGGGACCAGGCCACCCCGCGAAACCTGTTCGGGTTCAAGGACGGAACCGCCAACCTGAAGTCCGATGAGACGGACATGCTCGACAAGTTCGTCTGGGTTGCCGACGGTGACGGGCCCACCTGGCTCACCGGCGGCAGCTATCTGATCACCCGTCGGATCCGGATGCGCATCGAGAACTGGGACCGCACCACGCTTCTGGAGCAGGAACGGGTCATCGGTCGGCAGAAGGGCAGCGGCGCACCGATCGGGCTGCAGGACGAGTTCGACGAACTCAACTTCGAGATCACCGACGGCAGAGGAAATCCGAAGATCGACAAGGACGCCCATGTCCGGTTGGCCTCCGCCGAGCATCTGGGCGGTATCGAGATCCTGCGCCGCGGGTACAACTTCACCGACGGTTCGGATGGATTCGGCCACCTGGACGCCGGCTTGTTCTTCATCGCCTTTGTCCGTAGCCCCGAGAAGCAGTTCATCCCGATGCAACGGGAACTGGCCCGCAAGGATCTGCTCAACGAGTACATCACCCACACCGGGACGGCGATCTTCGCCTGCCCGCCCGGCCTGCGCGAGGGTGACACGTCGGCATTTTGGGGCTCGACGCTGTTCGAGTGAGCTCAGGACCCCAACAGGATCTGGCCGAGCCGCGTGGTGGTCGCGACGCCGTCGTCGTACCCACCTTGACCGTTGAGCCCGTTCATGATCGCCAACGTGTACCGCTGATTCGGACCGGCGAAGCCCACCGAGTTGACCACCCAACCGCCCTGTTCCTGCGACCAACCGTTCTTGTTGCCGGGGCTCATCGTCGGCCCGGCGCCCCACACGCCCCACTGCTGATCGGCGCTCACCCGGCGCATTTCGGCGACGACGGCAGACGCGTCAGATGGATTCAGTTGAGTCAACGTGTAATTCATCAGCCGGTCGAGATCGTTGGTGGTGGACTTCTGAAAACCCCAGTACGGAAACATCTCCCCGAAGCCCGGTTGAGGCCGCAGGTCCGTCATCCCGTAGCGGGGAAAGTTGGCGTTGAACGCGCGGTGGTCCGGCCCGCCATAGCGCGTCCACAGGGCGTCGGCGGCGTCGTTGTCAGAGTCCCGCAACATGTTGACCATGAGCTGGCGGTCATCGCCTGAGAGTCGCAATGCGCCGGCCCGTTCCCGGGTCAGCAGATCCACGACCATCGCCAACTTGATGGTGGAGGCAGTCCAGATCATCGAGTTCGCATTGGCGTTGGCATAGCGCGTGCCTGCGGCGCGATCGCGCAGGACATAGCCGACCGTGCCCGGGCGCGACGCCAGATAGGCGTCTGCCGCCGCAATGCGTGCGCGCACGTCGCAGCCGGTGGCCGCGCAATCCGCTCTGGCCTGCGGCACGCCGGTTGCCAGGCTGAGCACCAGGACGACGGCCACGATCCGCAGTACCCGCATGCGCCCCACGCTAATTTCCCGCGGACCGGCTTCAGCGCGGGCACAACCGGGCCGGGTTGAGCTGAGATGGTGCCGATGCCACTTCGTGATCGGCGGGCACCAGACGCCACGGCAGTGTCGCCCGCGTCAAATAAAAATAGATTGCTGGCAAATTTTCCACGGCCACTCACTCAGAGGTTCACCCTGCGGGCAGAGTAGGCGGAGAACACGGTCCAACGCTCGCGACCGCAAACCTTATCAAGATCATTGGCAAATTGTTGCAGTCGGCGTACCTGGACAGATTTGGCGACTTCTCGGAGTTTTTCTCGGGATCAATGCATCTTTGTTCCAAGCCCGGCAAGTTCAGTTAACTGACTACCTCCCGACTGCAACCACGATTCGAGCTAACGAACTTCGTTGACCATGCAACAACCAGACGCTGTCGCCCGTACGACGGACAGCGAAAGACGGTTTGCCACCTTAAAGTCCGTACGGCTGGCTGAAAATTTCCTGAGAGGGGCAGGTGCATGGCAAATCATCGTCGCAAGAAGGCAACCAAGGCCGCCGTGATCGGCACGGCCATCGCGGCGACCGTCGGGGTGGGGCTGACGCCGACGGTGGCCAACGCGGTGAGCAGCGAGACCTACTTTGTCGGTTTCCCGGACTGGTTGCCGATCGGCGATGGCAACAAGATCGAAGCCAACCCGAACGCCATTTACCAAGCGATCCTCGATGCGAAGGACAAGGATCCACTGATTGGCTGGGGCACCGGCGGTGTGCAGCTCGACCCCAAGTGGGTGCAGTGGTACAACCCGAACCTGGACCCGACGAAGATTTTCGATCCGACCAAGGATCAGTACTACACACCGGAATCGGACAACTCGGCCTATGCAGACGCGTTCGGGGCAAAGAAGGCCGAGCTCCTCGCCGCCGACAAGGCGACGATCCTGGCTCAGCAGACGATCCAATACACGGTCGACATCAAGAACATGCCGGAGTTCAGTTGGATCCCGTCATTGGCTTGGAGCCTCAACCTGATACCGGACAACGTCCGATACCAGACCGTCAACGTGCCGAACCCCTTCTACAACAACGAGGCCGCGCTCGACAATGTGTTGGCAGGCGGAACATACAACGCCACTTATCAAATCAATGTGCCCATCAAGTTCCGCTTGTTCGGCACCAATTACGAGCGGACAATCAGCGCCAACGTTCCCTACAAGGTCGACCTCGCCAAGCTGAACCTCACCACGAAGGACTACAACCAACTCGCCCACGACTACGTCGTGAACGAACTCGGCATCCCCGAGAAGAACCCCGGCTACTGGACGACCAACACCTATGGACAGTGGGTGTCACCGACCGATCAACTCAGCGCGTTGGGCAACCTTGATCTGAGCGCGCTAGCCGGCTTGGCCAATGGTGACGGCGATTTCGGAGACCTCCTCGGATCCCTGTCGAGCCTCTCTCCACAACAAGTGGCGTACTTCCTGTCCGGCGACTTGGGATTCCTTGCACCGCTGGTGAACTGGACCGCCTACATCCAGAACGTCAATCTCATCGCCTATGGTGACGGCGCCATCGCCACGGGTGAGGCCTACCGCCAGTTCATCGAAGCGGTGCAGAACGGTGAGATCCAAGCCGGGGGACCCAAGACCGACGGTATGTACATCGTGATCAACCCGGACGGGCAAAATGTCATCCGCCTGGTGAACCAGAATGACGGCAGCATCCTCGATTATCCCTTGCCGGATGATCTGGAATTCCCTGAGGCGCCCGAGGGTGGGCCGTCGTACATCGAAACCCCCGGCGGCGTCATCGATATCACCCTGATGACCATGGCACTGTTGCGGAATCCCGGTCGTCCGAATGGCGGGCTGTACGCGCGGTTCGCACCGATCTACCAGGAGCTCACCGGAATCAACCCCGTCAGCCCGGAACGCACGGATGTGCTCTACGGCCTGCCTCCAGACACCATCGCCAAACTGGTCAACGGTGACGTCTCCGGCGTCGAGCTGAGCGACGTCAGCGACTTGCTGGTCATGCTCAATGACGCCAATGGCAAACCGATGGTGATCACCATCAAGGCCGACGCCACCTGGGAGTACGACTTGCTCTCGGATGCTCCGGTTACGGCCAACCCGATTGCTTGGGCGAACTCATTGGCGTCCTCGATGCTGGTGCTCACCTATGGCAACGAATTGCTCGGCCTGGCAACGGGACAGGAAGGGTCCGGCGTCGGTGTGGTGGCCTACACCGTACCGGTCGGTGAGTACGACGCCGGTAGCTTCTACGCCACGCTGACCACCGAAAGCCTGCCACTGCTCGCTCCGGCGCGCCTCGTCGCCGGATTGTTCTCCGCCGCAACGGGCGAGAACGTCAACACCCCGGTTGCCGATGCCCTGGAGCCGCTGCTCAAGCTGCTGGTCAACACCAGCTACACCGACGTCGAGCGCAACGAGGACGGCACCTGGACCCGCACCCTCGACCAGATGCACGTCCCCACACTGTTCGGCACCCAGACGTTGACCCGTCAACAGTCTGCATTGCTGGCCGGCGACATCATCGCCGAACTGGGCAAGGGCGTTGGATCGGAGTACACCGACATCGTTCAACGGGTGACCACTCGGGTGGTGAACTTCCTGGAGGACAACGACATCGAGGTACCCGACGAGGTGAAGGTGGCCGCGGCCAAGTTCGCGACAGAACCGGGCGAGGCCATCCGAACGGTCAGCCGACAGATCGGCGACAACGTCAGCAAGGTACTCACGGGCATCGAGGCCAAACTGCCTGACGCTCCGGCCGCTCCCACGCAGCAGCAGCTGGCGGCCGGCCAACGCGAGACCGGCAAGGTTCTGCGTGCGGTCAAGGACGAGGTGGATGAGACCACGACCCAGATCAACGAGGCCGCAGACGAATTCGCGTCCAGCAAGGTCGGTGTGGCGCTGAAGTCGGCCGGGGACAAGGTCGAGGCCGATGTCACCAAGCGGGTCACCAAGGCCCAGAAGAGCCTCACCCACGCCCAGGCGCGCGCCGACAAGGTCAACGCCAAGCTCAAGCAAGGCGACCTCAAAGGCGCGGCCAAGCAGGTCGGTGAGAACGTCAAGAATCGAGTCGATCGGCTGAAGAAGGACGTCAACAACGGTGTCAGCAAGCTGACGGGCAAGGACAAGGACGACAGCGACAGCTAGCCAGCACGGCGGGGGTCGACTGCCCGCCTTGCGATTTCGCAAGGCGGGCAGTTCCGGTTTCAGTTCCGACCGGGGCCTAGATCGTCGAATTCAAGCGGGTGTCCGATGTGCCCGCCTATGCGCGACAACTCAGCGACAATCGCCACGTGGGCACCAGAGGACTCATCAAACCCATTGTCGCTGAGCATTTTTACCACTTCAGTACCTGCAGTCTCAGAAGCATCATGCGTCCAGTGCCCGGGCTGCGAGCGACACTGTCGCTGATAGATGAGCAACCCAAAATCCGTGGCATATGGGGCAACTGGGATCTGAGCGACGTGAGTACACACTGACGGTGTGACCAACGATGCCCCTGGTGCCCGATAGGCGATTGTCGCTGGATTGTCGCTCATAGGCGGGCACTTCGTCATCCCGTCCGTTTCCACGACATGCCGAACGCGCAGCTGCGAGGCGATACGAAGCCCAT
>NZ_LZJD01000056.1:0-12837 GCF_001666875.1 Mycobacterium sp. E802 | reverse complement strand
AACCTCAAGCAGGTGCTCACCGACGCCGAGACCGACGAGGTCTTGGGCAAGATGAAGGTCTCCGCTCTGTTGGAGGCCCTGCCCAAGGTCGGCAAGGTCAAGGCGCAGGAGATCATGACCGAGCTGGAGATCGCCCCGACCCGCCGTCTGCGCGGCCTCGGTGATCGTCAGCGCAAAGCCCTGCTGGAGAAGTTCGACCAGTCCTAGAGGCGCCCGCATTGAGCGCTGGTAGAGGGGTCGGACAACACACTGCGACGGCTCCGGTCGTCGTGTTGTCCGGTCCCTCCGCCGTCGGGAAGTCCACCGTGGTCCGTTGCCTGCGGGAGCGACTTCCCGACCTGTATTTCTCCGTCTCGGTCACGACCAGGGCACCGCGGCCGGGGGAGGTCGACGGAGTCGACTACACATTCGTGTCCGCTGACCGGTTCCAACAGCTGATCGATGACGGTGAGCTGCTGGAATGGGCCGAAATTCACGGCGGTTTGCACCGCTCCGGGACGCCGGCCCAACCAGTGCGCGAAGCCACTCAGGCGGGTCGCCCGGTGCTGATCGAGGTCGATCTGGCCGGCGCCCGGGCCGTCAAGAAGGCCATGCCTGAGGTGGTGTCGGTGTTCCTGGCACCGCCGAGTTGGGACGAACTGGTCAGCCGATTGTCCGGCCGGGGTACCGAGACGCCCGAGGTGATGGCCAGGCGATTGGAGACCGCGCGGGCCGAAATGGCGGCAAAGTCCGACTTTGACCAGGTTGTGGTGAACCGTCAGTTGGATTCCGCGTGCGCTGAATTGGTATCCTTGCTGGTGGGCAGCTGACGACTCACCGTGCCGGGACCGACGCGATCGGATCCGCGAGCCACCAGCCCGCTGTTCACAATGCATTTTCGCCAAAACCGCCAGGAGACTTTTTAGTGAGCACCCCGCACGCCGATGCGCAGCTGGCCGCTGCGGACGACTTGGGTATCGATTCGTCTGCCGCCAGCGCCTACGACACGCCGCTGGGCATCACCAACCCGCCCATCGACGAGTTGCTGGACCGCGCATCGAGCAAGTACGCGCTGGTGATCTACGCCGCCAAGCGCGCGCGCCAGATCAACGATTACTACAACCAGTTGGGCGACGGCATTCTCGAATACGTCGGCCCCCTGGTCGAGCCCGGTCTGCAGGAGAAGCCGCTGTCGATCGCGATGCGGGAGATCCACGAAGACCTGCTCGAGCACACCGAGGGCGAGTAGCCAGGCCGGGCCGGCACGTGAGCGCGCGTAAGCGAATCGTCGTCGGTGTCGCAGGCGGCATCGCCGCCTACAAGGCCTGCACCCTGGTCCGCCAACTCACCGAAGCCGGCCACTCGGTGCGCGTGTTGCCCACCGAGTCGGCGCTGCGCTTCGTCGGGGCCGCCACGTTCGAAGCCCTGTCGGGCAATCCCGTGCACACCGGTGTCTTCACCGATGTGCACGAGGTGCCGCACGTGCGGATCGGCCAGGAGGCCGACCTCGTCGTCGTCGCACCCGCCACCGCTGATCTGCTGGCCCGCGCGGTAGCCGGCCGGGCCGACGACCTGCTGACCGCCACGCTGTTGACCGCCCGATGTCCAGTGCTGTTCGCCCCGGCGATGCACACCGAGATGTGGTTTCACCCGGCCACCGTCGACAACGTCGCGACTTTGCGTCGTCGGGGCGCGGTGGTGTTGGAACCGGCGTCCGGACGGCTCACCGGCGCCGACAGCGGTGCGGGACGGCTGCCCGAGGCCGAAGAGATCACCACATTTGCGCAGTTGCTGCTGGAACGCGGTGACGCGCTGCCCTACGACCTGGCCGGGGTCAAGGCCCTGGTGACCGCCGGTGGCACCCGTGAGCCCCTCGATCCGGTGCGATTCATCGGCAACCGCAGCTCCGGGAAACAGGGCTATGCCGTGGCTCGGGTGATGGCTCAACGCGGGGCCGACGTCACGCTGATCGCAGGCAACACCGCAGGCCTGGTCGATCCGGCCGGCGTCGACGTCGTGCACATCGGCTCAGCTGCGCAGTTGCGCGACGCGGTGTCCAAGTACGCCCCTGAGGCCAACGTCTTGGTGATGGCCGCCGCCGTGGCCGATTTCCGGCCCGCCCAGGTGGCCGCCAGCAAGATCAAAAAAGGTGCCTCCGAACCGAGTTCGATCGAACTTGTACGCAACGACGACATTCTCGCCGGCGCGGTACGGGCCCGCGCCGAAGAACAGTTGCCAAATATGCGCGCCATCGTCGGTTTCGCCGCCGAGACCGGCGATGCCAACGGTGACGTGCTGTTCCATGCTCGGGCCAAACTCCAGCGCAAGGGCTGTGACCTGCTGGTGGTCAACGCCGTCGGGGACAACCGCGCCTTCGAAGTGGACCACAACGACGGTTGGTTGCTGAGTGCCGACGGCACCGAAGTTGCACTGGAGCATGGCTCGAAGACTCTGATGGCCACCCGTATCGTGGACTCGATCGCGGCGTTCCTGGGCAAGTACGAAGGGTGATCCGGCGTACGCATCACGGTGCGGATAAGGGTTGCGCATCGGCGTCCCAAGCGGTTGGGTTCAACAGGGCACAGATACCATTCGACTAACTAAGTAGTTTTGACTGAGAACGTTTCGTAATCGTCAAGGAAGGAAGCAGACCGTGAGCCAAGGTCGCCTGTTTACCAGTGAGTCGGTAACCGAAGGACACCCCGACAAGATCTGTGATGCGATCAGCGACTCGGTGCTCGACGCGCTGCTGGAGCAGGATCCCAAGTCCCGGGTTGCGGTGGAGACGCTGGTCACCACCGGTCAAGTGCATGTCGCCGGTGAGGTCACCACCTCCGCCTACGCCGACATCCCCAAAATCGTTCGCGACCGCATCCTCGACATCGGCTACGACTCGTCGACCAAGGGCTTCGACGGCGCCTCCTGCGGGGTGAACATCGCGATCGGTGCGCAGTCGCCCGACATCGCCCAGGGCGTGGACACCGCCCACGAGGCGCGCGTCGAGGGCGCGGGCGATCCGCTGGACTCGCAGGGTGCCGGCGATCAGGGTCTGATGTTCGGCTACGCCATCGGTGACACTCCCGAGTTGATGCCGCTGCCCATCGCGCTGGCCCACCGGTTGTCGCGCCGGCTGACCGAGGTGCGCAAGAACGGCGTGCTCGACTACCTGCGTCCGGATGGCAAGACCCAGGTCACCATCCAGTACGACGGCAAGACGCCGGTCCGGCTGGACACCGTGGTGCTGTCCACCCAGCACGCCGACGGCATCGATCTGGACAGCACCCTGACCCCGGACATCCGGGAGAAGGTCGTCAACACCGTGCTGGCCGATCTCAACCACGAGACGCTGGACACCTCCGATTTCCGTCTCCTGGTCAACCCGACCGGCAAGTTCGTCCTCGGCGGCCCGATGGGTGACGCCGGCCTGACTGGTCGCAAGATCATCGTCGACACCTACGGCGGCTGGGCCCGTCACGGCGGCGGCGCCTTCTCCGGCAAGGATCCGTCAAAGGTGGACCGCTCGGCCGCGTACGCGATGCGCTGGGTGGCCAAGAACGTCGTCGCCGCCGGCCTGGCCGAGCGGGTCGAGGTCCAGGTCGCCTACGCCATCGGCAAGGCCGCCCCGGTCGGCCTGTTCGTCGAGACGTTCGGCACCGAGACCGTCGACCCGGCCCGCATCGAGAAGGCCATCAGCAGCGTGTTCGATCTGCGTCCCGGCGCGATCATCCGCGACCTGGACCTGCTGCGCCCGATCTACGCCCAGACCGCGGCGTACGGCCACTTCGGGCGCACCGATGTCGAACTGCCCTGGGAGCAGCTCAACAAGGTCGACGACCTGAAGGCCTCCGTCTAGTTTTTGCCGAACAGACGCAAACCCGTACCTTCTCAGCCGAAAAGGTACGGGTGTGTGTCTGTTGGCGGACTTTTTCTAGGACGTGAACGCGTAATCGTCCAGGGGGAAGCGACGGCTGCGCCAATAGGCCTCCAAGGTGGTGGCCGGCCGTAGCGGCACATCCCCGTTGCGGTCGAAGTAGTAGCTGTTGGCCTGCGAACAGCTGTCCTGCCAGAAGATCTGGCGATGACGCTTGCGCATCATTTCCGAGAAGTACCGGTCGTTGGCCTCCTGGCGGACCTCGACACGGCGGGCCTGCTTCTTGTCTGCTTGGGCGATACAGCGCACCAGATGTCGGGTCTGTGCCTCGATCAACGCGAAATACGAGGAGCCGACGTAGCCGTACGGCCCCATCACGGAGAAGAAGTTGGGAAAGCCGGGAATGCTGACACCTTCGTAGGCCTGCATCCGGTGCTGCATCCAGAACTCGCTGAGCGTTTGCCCACCCGAACCGACGATCTCGAACGGCAGCGCGTCGACATCCATCACCTTGAAACCGGTGGCCAGGATGAGCACATCGACGTCATGGCTCTCGCCATCGGTGGTCGCGACACCCGAACCGGTGATCTTGTCGATCGGTTCGGTGATCAACCGCACGTTGTCCCGGTTGAAGGTGGCCAGATAGGTGTTGTGGAAGCCGGGTCGCTTGCATCCCACCGCATAGCGCGGGGTGAGCTTGTCGCGAGTCTCGGGATCTCGTACCTGTTGCCGGAGATAGGCGCGCCCAGCTGCGCCGGCCCGCTTGGCGAACGGGTTGATGGTGAAGTACTGCGCAGCCAATGGGAACGTGAACTCCACATAGGCCTGGCTGAGCATGCGATGCAGCGTCCGGCCGCCGGGCAGGCGCATCAGCCGGCGTGCGATCGGCGGGATCGGCACGTCGAACTTGGGGAAGCACCAGATCGGTGTCCGCTGAAACACAGTGAGCTGCTTGACCTTCAGCGCGATCTCGGGAATCACCTGCACCGCCGAGGCGCCGGTGCCGATGATCGCCACCCGCTTGCCGGTCAAGTCTTGGGTGTGGTCCCAGCGGGCCGTGTGCACCGTGGTCCCGGCGAACGAGTCCACGCCGTCGATCTCCGGCAGCTTCGGGATGGTCAGCACGCCGCTGGCGTTGACCAGGAACCGGGACGTGAGCGTGTCTCCGGAGTCCAGTTCGAGTCGCCACAGGCTCTCGTCGTCGTCGAACACCGCGCGGGTGACGTTGGTGTTGAACCGGATCCGGGGTCGCAGGCCGTACTTGTCGACGCACGTGTCGGCGTAGGTGCGCAACTCGCTGCCGGGGGCATAGGTACGCGACCACTTCCGAGACTGCTCGAACGAGAACTGATACGAGAACGACGGAATATCTACCGCCACACCGGGATAGGTGTTCCAGAACCAGGTGCCCCCGGCCCCGTCGCCGGCTTCGAGGATGAGGTAGTCATGCAGCCCCGCCTTGTCCAGGGCGATGGCCGTGCCGATGCCGGAGAATCCGGCACCGACGATGAGCGTGTGAAAGTCGGGCATCAAGCCACCTCCCGGCTGCGGCCGATCATGTGCACACCGTGTGGGTTGCACTGCCAACCTAGTCTCCGATGCCAACGGGTGGCTACGGACTCAATCGGCAAACATAGGCTGCCAGCAGCGACAGCAGGGCTGGAGGGCGCCATGACCACATTGATGATTCGTGGCAACATCGTGACGAAGGCCCGGGTCGGCGGTACATGTTCACAGACCTCCGACACGGCACCGCGCGCCCCGAATGAACCGTCCGCGCCCGCATTTCGTTTGACACTGGAAGAGTCCAGACGCGAGGAGGGGTGCGACCACGATGGAATTGAGCCGCAGGGGAGCGTTGCTGGGATTGACCGCCATGGGCGGTGTAGCGGTCGCCGCGGTGGGCGGTCTCGGTGAGGCGGCGGGTTGGCTGCGTCCTGACGCGCTGACGCCGGCCGATTTCGCCGACCGGTTCGAGCAGGTGGCCGGGCGCCATGAGGGATTCCGGCGCAACCACGCCAAGGGCCTGGCCGCCACCGGAACGTTCACCAGCACCGGTGCCGGTGCCCAGGTGAGCCGCGCCGCCGTGTTCACACCCGGCACGGTGCCTGTGGTGGGCAGGTTCTCGCTGTCGGGTGGGTTGCCCGATCAACCCGACAAGAACGACACCGTGCGAGGTCTGGGCCTGGTGTTCGACCTTCCCGACGGCCAGCAGTGGCGCACGGCAATGATCAACATCCCGGTGTTTCCCGACGCCACACCACAAGGCTTCTACGATCGGATGCTGGCCTCACGGCCCCAGAAGCAGACCGGGAAGCCCGACCCCCAGGCGATGGCGGCGTTTCTGGCCGATCACCCCGAAACCGTAGCGGCGATGAAGATCATCAAACAAAGCCCACCGAGCATCGGATTCGCCGACAGTACGTACCACGGACTCAACGCTTTTCGGGCCACGAATGCTCAGGGCAAGACCACGGCGATCCGGTGGGCAGCTGTGCCGCTAAAGCAGCAGCAACCCGCCGCACGGCCGCCGAGCGACGACAAGAACGCTCTCTTTGATGCACTGATCGACACGATCGCCCGCGGCCCGCTCAGTTGGAAGTTGATCCTCACGCTGGCCGACCCGACCGACCCCACCCACGACGCCACCCTTCCGTGGCCATCGGACCGCCCCACGATTGACGCGGGCACCATCACCATCGACGCCGTCCACACCGAGGCACCCGGCAACGCCCGCGACGTCAACTTCGATCCACTCGTGCTGCCCGACGGCTTGGCCGCGTCTGACGATCCGCTGCCGCGCGCACGGTCGGCGGTGTACGCGCGTTCGTTCGACCGCAGGGCCCGAGAACCCAAGTCGCCCAGCGCAGTCGCCGTTCCCGGGGATGTGCGATGACCACCGAAACGAAACCGCCGATCACGAAGTTCAACCTGACGGCCCGGTTGCTGCACTGGTCCATGGCGGCCATGGTGATCGCGCAGTTCTTCATCGGCGTGACGATGATCGCGGCACTCAGCTACTACCCGTTGCTTCTCGCGATTCACCGGCCGCTGGGCATCGCGATCCTGGTATTCGCGATCGTGCGACTGGTCAACCGGCTCACCCGCAGGCTGCCGCCGTTCCTCACCACGATGGGACCACTCGAACGTCGCATCGCCAGCTACTCTGAATACCTGCTGTACGCACTGCTTTTGGCGCAGCCCCTGATCGGGTGGGCCATGGTGTCGGCCGCGGGATCTCCGGTCGTGTTGGCCGGGGCGATCCATCTGCCGGCGATCGCCCCGACCAACATCACCCTGTACGCGGTGTTGCGCACCGCCCACACCGTGGCGGCCTACCTGCTGTTCGCGACATTCACCGCACACATCTGCGCGGTGTTGTTCCACACCGTCGGCCTGCGTGACCGGATTATTCACCGAATGTCGTTGTGGCCCGCCAGAAAAGAACCCGCGACCGACCGGTCAGACGTGTAGCGCCGCCCGCAGTGCCGCCATCGCCTGATCGAACGCCTCGGTGGCCGCCGGTACCACACCGGCGTAACCGATGTAACCATGCACCAGGGTCTCGGCGTTGTGAACCTGCACCGGAACGCCTGCCGCAGAGAGCATCTCGGCGTACCGGATTCCGTCGTCACGCAACGGGTCGTGCCCGGCCACCGCAATATAGGCCGGCGCAAGTCCGGACAGATCGGCCGCGCGGGCCGGTACCAGCGTCATGGGCGGATCGGACAGGTCGACGTGCCCGGCGTACCACCGGGAGAATCCCGCGACGGCATCGAGCCCGAGGATCGGCGCCTGTGCATTCTCGGTGAAGGACGGCAGACTGGTGTCCCAGGTGGTCGCCGGGTACCAGAGCAGCTGGAACCGCAGCGCAGGGACGCCGGCATCGCGCGCCAGCAGCGCCACCACCGCGCTGAGGTTGCCGCCCGCCGAATCGCCGGCAACCGCCATGCGGTCGCCGTCGACATCGAGTTCGGCGGCGTGCTCGGCCACCCACTGCGTCACGGCCCACACGTCGTCGACCGCGGCCGGGTACGGATGCTCAGGCGCCAGCCGGTACTCCACCGAGACCACCACGGCCTCGGCACCCACGGCATGCTGGCGCGCAGTGCCGTCGTAGCTGTCCAGGTCACCCAGCGACCAGCCGCCGCCATGGATGAACACCACCACCGGCAACGTCTCCCCGTCGGCGGTCGGGGGTCGGTACACGCGCACCGGGATCGGACGGGCCGGTCCCGGTATCTCCCGGTCGGTCACCTCGACCTCGGGATGGACCGGTGGTCGGGGGATCTCACTGAACCGACGTCGGGCCTCCTCGACTCCGATGTCAGTCGATAGTTGGAACGGCACGACCTCCAGTACCTTCTGCAGGATGGAATCGACAGCCGGTTTCTCGTCAGCAACGGACATGCCGACACCGTACGCACGGCGCAGCACGGTGTGGCTGTGGGGCTCCGCGGTGTTCGTCGGCGCCGCCTACGGCATCTTCTTACTGGTGGTTGCGCTACGGTCTCCGGCCGGTGTCGCGCTCACCGGCCAGTTCTTCGCCCAGCCCGCGGTGAAGGCCCTACCCGCGGTGCTGCTCGCGCTTGCCGCGTGGGCGCATCCGATCGTGCGGGAACGCCGCTGGCTGGTCGGTGCGCTGGTGTTCTCCGCACTCGGTGACTTCCTGCTCGCCATCCCGTGGTGGCAGCCGTCGTTCGTCGGCGGACTGGGCGCGTTCCTGGTCGCCCACCTGTGCTTTCTGGGCGCGCTCGTGCCGCTGGCCCGACGGAGCCCGGCCCGACTGGCCGCCGTCGGGGTCACCGTCGCCGCGTGTGCCGCTTTGCTCGCCTGGTTCTGGCCGCGGCTGCTCGAACAGGGAATGGCGGTACCCGTCACGGCCTACATCGCCGTGCTCGGGGCGATGGTCTGTACGGCCCTGCTCGCCCAGCTGCCCACGTGGTGGACCGCTGCCGGAGCGGTGTGTTTCGCCGTGTCGGACACGATGATCGGGATCAGCGAGTTCATCCGGGGCGACCAACTGTTGGCCGTGCCGATCTGGTGGGCATATACCGCCTCACTGATGATGATCACCGCCGGCCTGTTCTTCGGCCGGACGTCACCGCGGTCTGCTGAACTGACGCGGTGACGATCACCCGCCGCGCCGCCGAGCACGAACCCATCGCGCGGGTGCTTCCCCTGCTCACGGTTCCGCACCTGGACCGGGAGTTCGACTATCTGGTTTCGGAGGACCATTCCGACGACGCGCAGCCGGGTGTCCGGGTCCGGGTGCGCTTCCACGGCAGGCTGGTCGACGCGTACCTGCTGGAACGACGGTCGGACACCGACCACACCGGCAAGTTGGGCTGGCTGGACCGCGTGGTCTCGCCCGAACCGGTGCTCACGCCCGAGATCCGGCGGCTCGTCGACGCCGTCGCGGCCCGCTATGCCGGCACCCGGGCCGACGTCCTGCGGCTGGCGGTGCCACCGCGCCACGCCAGGGTGGAGAAGCAGACTCCCGCCGAGGCCGAACCGGTCTCGGAGATCCCCGTCGACACCCGCGCGTGGGCTCGTTACGGCCGCGGCGAACAATTCTTGACGGCCGTCGGTGAGGGCCGGGCCGCGCGGGCGGTGTGGCAGGCGCTGCCCGGAGAGAACTGGGCGCGGCGGTTGACCGAGGCGGCTGCGGTGGCGGTGAACGCCGGGCTGGGTGTGCTCGCCGTGGTGCCCGACCAACGCGACGTCGACGCCCTGTATGCCGCGGCGATCGAGCAGATGGCGGAGGCCCGGGTGGTGGCATTGTCGGCGGGGCTGGGCCCGGCCGCCCGTTACCGCCGCTGGTTGTCGGTGCTGCGCGGACAGGCCCAGCTGGTGATCGGTACCCGCAGCGCGGTGTTCGCCCCGGTGTCCAATCTCGGGCTGGTCCTGGTGTGGGACGACGGCGACGACAGCCTCGCCGAGCCGCGCGCGCCCTACCCGCATGCCCGTGAGGTCGCCATGCTGCGTGCCCACCAGCTGCGGTGTGCCGCGGTCATCGGCGGCTACGCCCGCACCGCCGAGGCGCAGGCCCTGGTACGGACGCGGTGGGCTCACGATGTGGTGGCGCCGCGTCCGGCGGTGCGGGCCGCCGCGCCTCGGGTGGTGGCGCTGGAGGACAGCGGCTATGCCCAGGAGCGGGACCCGGCTGCCCACACCGCGCGGTTGCCGTCGATGGCGTTGCAGGCCGCGCGTGCGGCGCTGCAGGCCGAGCGGCCGGTACTCATCCAGGTTCCGCGCCGCGGATATGTGCCTGCGCTGGCGTGTGCACGATGCCGTGCGGTGACGCGCTGTCGGCACTGCACGGGGCCGCTCGCCCTGCCGGACCGCGGCGCTGCGGCCGCCGAATGCCGGTGGTGCGGCCGCGCCGAGCCCGCATTGCGTTGTGCGCGTTGCGGTTCCGATGCGGTACGGGCGGTGGTCGTGGGGGCTCGCCGGACCGCTGAAGAGTTGGGCCGGGCCTTTCCCGGTACGTCGGTGATCACCTCGGGCGGTGACGCGGTGGTCGGTGCGGTGGGGAACGGTCCGGCCCTGGTGGTCTCGACACCTGGTGCAGAACCCGTGGCTGACGGCGGCTACGGCGCGGCCCTGTTGCTCGACGCGTGGGCTCTGCTGGGCCGCCAAGATCTGCGGGCCGCCGAGGACACGATGCGGCGGTGGATGGCCGCGGCGGCCTTGGTGCGGCCTCGTGCCGACGGTGGTGTGGTGGCAGTGGTGGCGGAGTCGGCGATCGCCACCGTGCAGGCGTTGATTCGATGGGATCCGGTGGGGCACGCCGACGCCGAACTCGACGGCCGCGGTGAAGTCGGACTGCCACCCGCCGTGCACATGGCGGCCATCGACGGAACCTCGACCGCAGTGGACGCGCTGCTCGAAACGGCCCAGCTGCCGGCCGCGGCGGAAACTCTCGGCCCGGTGGAACTTCCGGCCGGAGCGCGCCGACCCCCGGGGCTCGATGCCGACGCCGAGGTGAGCCGGATGCTGGTCCGGGTACCGCGCGACGGTGGCCTGGAGCTGGCCGCGGCATTACGACGCGCCACCGCCGTGCTCAGCGCACGTAAGGATCAGCAGCCATGTCGCATCCAAATCGACCCATTGCACATAGGCTGAGGCGCACACTTCATCTCTGCTGGTGAGGGCCGACAGGAGGCTGCCATGCGTCGGGTGTGGTCGTGGCTGTTCACCCTGGCGCTCATTGCATTCGGCCTGCTGTGGCCTCTGGTGTTCACGGGTGGGTCCGCATCGGGCCCGGGGGCGGCCGACCCGGTGGTGATCACCGACTACCGAGGCGATTTCACGGTCGACGCCGACGGACGGCTGTCCGCGGTCGAGACCATCACCGGCGATTTCCCCAGCGGCCGCCACGGCATCTTCCGGTACTGGGACGTGGCGAATCAGAACAACTCCCGGCTGCGGCAGGTACCGGAGATCACCTCCATCACGATGGACGGCTCGTCGATTCCGTATGAGCTGTTGTGGGAAACCGGTAAACGGTTCCGCGTCGCCAAGATCGGCGACCCGGCCACCACCCTGGACTGGGCCCCTCACGTCTTCGAGATCCGTTACGCGATCGACGGCGTCTTGGATCCGGGTACCGTTGCAGCCCAGCGTGAATTCGCCACCACCATCGGCGATTCCGACGCCCGATCGGTGTTCTACTGGAACGTCATCGCGCCCGCGTGGAACAACACCATCAAGCGGGCCGACATCTCGGTCACCCTGCCGGCCGAGGTGACCGGGGCGGCATGCAGCGTCGGGTACGGCGTGGGCAGCGCGTGCACAGGCCTGCGCACCGACGGCAACACCGTGCGGCTGACGGCTACCGACCTGCAGCCGCATACGCCGGTGACGCTACGGGCCGGCGTCGACGTCGAGAGTCCGGCGCAGGTGAGCCTGCCGTGGCCGTACACCTGGGACCGGATTCTCGGCCGATCGGTGAGCGCACTCGTCTGGATCGCCCTGCTCACCCTCGGAATGGGTCTGCTCGCCTACCTCTGGACGCGCACCACTGTCGAACCACCGCCGGGATTTCCGGTGCAGTATGCCCCGCCAGAAGGGCTCGGCCCGGTGCAGACGGAGTACATCCGCACCGAGACCATTCCCAAGACCGGGCTCAGCGCGACGCTGTTCCACCTCGCCGAACGTGGGCTCGTGGAGTTGCGTCAGCTCGGTGACATGCACTGGAAGATCAAGGGTCTCGCCAAGCCGGCCGAGTGGACAGATGTCGATCCGGTCGGCATCGACGTCGGCGCAGCGCTCAAGGTGATGTCGGTGGGAGCCGAGTTCACCGCCAAGAACACCGCTGCGTCGGGCAAGAAACTGAGCAAAGCCAAGGCCGATATGGACGTCGCCGTTCGCAAGTGGGCCTTCGACGGCGGCTTCATGGTCAAACGTCGTAAGGAATTGTGGCTCCGCGCCGCCAATGTGGCGGCGTTCTTCGCGGCACTGGCGGGCTTCTTCCTGTTGTTCGGTATCCCCATCACGTTGTGTGGGCTGCCCTTCGCCGCGTTCTTTGTGTTCTCGGCACGGTGCTGGCGTGGTGGTGTCGGAACCCGACGCACTCCGTCCGGGCGCGAACTGTGGTCGCGGGCGGAAGGTTTTCACCGTCTGTTGTCGACCGATTCGGCTGAGAGCCGGTTCGACTTCGCCGCCCGCAAAGACCTGTACCTGGCCTACATTCCGTTCGCGGTGGCCGGCGGTTGCGCCGCGCTGTGGGCGAAGAAGTATCAAGACACAGTGGGTGTGGCTGCGCCCCAACCGGGTTGGTACAACTCGTCGTCGTCATCGGACAGCAGCCACGGCTTCGCCGGCGGATCTGGCGGCGCGGACTTCGACAGTTTCGAATCGGCGCTGTCATCATCGATCGGGGCATACACGGCCTCGCAATCGTCGTCCTCTTCATCGAGCGGTGGATCCTCGTCATCCGGCGGTGGAGGCGGTGGTGGCGGTGACGGCTTGGGCGATGAACC
>NZ_LZJD01000055.1:0-35990 GCF_001666875.1 Mycobacterium sp. E802 | reverse complement strand
GCACCACGGCGCGCGGCCGTCATCGCCGACGACGGAACCACCGCGACGTTCGCCGAGTTCGATCGTCAGATCCGCGGTGTCGCAGGCTGGGTCGCCGATCGGACCGCCCCGGGCGACCGGGTTGCCGTGATCGCCGACAACAGCGCGGCCTACGCCCAGCTGTATTACGCGGTGCCCCACAGCGGGTGCGTGCTGACCTTGATCAACCAGCGGCTCAGCCCCGCCGAGCAAGCGGTTCAGCTGGCCACTGCGGCGCCGCGCCTGGTGCTGGGCGATGAGCGGTATCTGTCGGCGCTGCCCGATGACGTAGTGACCAACGCCGTCGCCTTCGAATCCGACCGGTGGCGGGCCGCACCGGCAGCCGACCTACCGTGCCCCACCGCCGGGAATCCCGACGATCCGGCCTGGCTGTTGTTCACCAGTGGATCCACTGGCGTACCGAAAGCCGTTGTGCACAGCCATCGTTCGATCCTGGCCGCGGTGTGGGGTTCGGTCGAGGGCCGCTCGGTGCCGCCGGGCGGGGTGTACCTGCTGCCGTTCCCCATGTGTCACATCGCCGGGTACAACATGCTGGTCCAGCACGCGGTCGCCGCCACGGTGGTGCTGTGCGCCCAGTTCCGGCCGGACGGTTTTGCCCAGCTGGTACACCGTCACGCGGTGAGCTCATGTTCGTTGGCGCCAACCATGCTGCACTCCCTGCTCGCCCACCTCGAGCGCACCGGCACGGCGCTGCCGTCGCTCACCGCGATCGCCTACGGGTCGGCGGCGATGCCGCTGGACCTGTTGCGTCGCGCGATCGACACCCTCGGCGTCGACTTCCACCAGGGCTACGGGATGACCGAAACCGGCGGCAACGTCACGTTTCTCGGACCCGAGGACCATCGGGCCGGCGCACACGGCCATCCGGAGCTGCTGACCAGCGCCGGCCATCCGCATCGAGGCGTGCAGATCGGCATCGCCGATGCCTCCGGCGGCCTCGCCCCCGTCGGGCAGGTCGGCGAGATCCTAGTGCGCGGCCCGCAGGTGACACCCGCATACTGGCCCGACGGCACCAGTACCGACGACGGTTGGCTGCACACCGGCGACATGGGGCGCCTCGACACCGACGGCCGGCTTTACGTGGTCGACCGGCTCAAGGACATCATCGTCACCGGCGGCGAGAACGTCTCCTCCCGCGAGGTCGAGGACGCCCTGTCCAGCCACCCCGGCGTCGACCAGGTGGCGGTGGTGGCGGTGCCCGACGACTACTGGGGCGAGGCGGTGTGCGCGGTGGTCGTCGCGGCCTCGGGCCCTCGCCCGGCCGCCGAGGAGTTGATCGACCATGTGCGCGGTCAGCTCGCGGGGTTCAAGAAACCGCGGCTGGTGGTGTTCACCGAGGCACTCCCGCTGACCGCCAACGGCAAGGTCGCCAAGGATCGGGTTCGCGCGATCGCCCGGACCGCCGCGGCGGGCCAGGCCGCGCAGGGCTAAGGGGCGTCGGGCGCCGTCCGGTTGATCAGGTTACGGATCGCGGCGTCGGACTTGAGCACCACCTGCGCCCGGTCCGGCGCACTGTTCAGCTCCGCGCGCTTGGCATTACCGCCGGCCACGTGAACCGGCCCGTCGCCGAGATGGTCCAGACCTTCGCGGGCGACGTCGGCCGGATCGTTGATCAGCATGCCGGGTGCCTCGAAGTTCAGGCCCGCGCGCTGCATCGCCGGGGTGCGGGTCACCCCGAGCACGAGTTCCAGGACGTCGACGTTGTATTCGCGCAGCTCCAACCACAGGCTCTCGGCGAACAACCGGCCGTAGGCCTTCACCCCGCCGTAGACGGTGTGGCGCATGGACCCGGCATACCCGGCCAGTGAGCCCACGAGCAGGATGCCGCCGCGACCTCGGGCGGCCATCGGCCGCCCGAAGTGTTGGACGAGCTCCATCATGCGGGTGACGTTGAGGTCGACGACCTTTCCGAAATCGGCCAGCGGCGCGTCGAGAAAGCGTTCGCTGCACGTGTTGGCTCCGGCGTTGTAGATCAACAAACCGACCTCCAGGTCGGCGGTGGCCTCGGCGATCTGCGTGGTCGATGCGGCGTCCACCAGGTCGACTGACAACGTGCGCACCTGCGCGCCCAGGTCCCGGCAGCGTTGTGCGGTGGCCTCCAGCGGCGCGGGTTTGCGTGCCAGCAACACGAGGTTGAATCCGTCCTCGGCGAGCATGCGGGCGAACTCGGCACCCACCCCTTCCGAACCGCCGGCGATCACGGCCCATGGCCCGTATTTGGCAAGGTCGGTCATGCCTCGGATGTTATCTTTGGCCGCCGACCCGCCCCGTGGTCGGCCCGCGAGGAGGAGATCATCGGCACGTCCCCAGTGACGGTCCTGGCGCCGGGGCCCGCAGACGTGCACGGTCCGCGGCGGGCGTGGGCGGCGGTGGCGCTGCTGACGCTCGTCGGAACCCTCAACTACGTCGACCGATTCCTTCCTTCGGTGCTGGCCGAGCCGATCAAACACGACCTGGCGCTGTCCGACACCGCCATCGGGGTGATCAACGGGTTCGGCTTCCTGATCGTGTACGCAGTGCTCGGTGTCGCGGTGGCCCGGATCGCCGATCGCGGCGCATTCGGCGCCGTCGTTGCGGCCTGCCTGACGCTCTGGGGTGGCATGACCATGCTCGGCGGCGCAGTCCAATCCGGATTTCAGCTTGCCCTCACCCGGGTGGGCGTCGCGGTCGGCGAGGCCGGCAGTACCCCGGCCGCGCACGCCTACGTGGCCCGCAACTTCCCGCCCCGGCGTCGCGCCGCACCCCTGGCGGTCATCACCTTCGCCATTCCCCTGGCCAGCGGCGCCAGCCTCATCGGCGGTGGGCTCTTGGCCGAAAACCTGGGCTGGCGTACAGCATTCGTCGTGATGGGCGCATTCAGCGTCGTGTTCGCTCCGCTGGTGCTCGTGGTGGTCGGGGCCCGCCAGTCGCTGCCGCCGGCGCCGTCACCGCAGCCGGGCTCCGCCGTCAGATGGTGGCATCTGCTTCGCAAGCCGAGTTTTATCGCAGTGGTCTGTGGCACCGCGTGCATCTCGGCCGCCGGTTATTCGCTGACCACCTTCTCCCCTGCCTTCCTGATGCGCACCCGCTCCATGTCGCTCGGTGAGGTCGGTGTGGAGTACGGCCTGGCCACCGGCGCGGCCGGAGTGCTGGGTTTGTTGATCGTGGGCCGGCTGGCCGACCGACTCGCGGTGCGCGACCCCCGGTGGCTGCTGTGGATCGTCGTGGTGACCACGGCCCTGCTGCTGCCGGCCTCGGTGTTGGCGTTCACCGTGGAAAGCCGTACGGCGTGTGTGTGGTTCCTGGCGCTCAGCTACGTCATCGGCACCGCGTACATGGCCCCGTCGATCGCCGCCATCCACCGGCTGGTGCTGCCCGAGCACCGGGCCACCGCGTCGGCGATCTTCTTGTTCTTCAACGCCACCCTGGGCGCTGTCGGCCCGTTCGTCACCGGCGTGATCAGTGATGCGCTGACCGACGAGCTGGGCGTGCAGGCACTGGGCCGGGCCCTGCTGATCCTGGTGCCGGCCCTGCAACTGCTGGCCATGGGCTGCTATCTCGCCGCCGCGCGCTGGTACCGCCGCGACATCGTCGAAGCTGCGGGTTAATCCAGGGTTAGTCGAGGGTCAGTCGTTCTCGGCCGGGCGCCGTCGACGCGTCGCACCCCAGAGCCCGACCCCGATACCGACCACCGCGCCGCCGAGGCCCACGACCTGCTGCGATCGCGGCAGCTGGTCGTGGACCGCCATCCCGCCGAGCAGGTCGGCGGCGTCGGCACCGCCGGAGGCCAGAAACCAGCCGCGGGTGTCCGTGCCGCGCAGTGCGGCTGCCAGCAGCAACCCGCCGATCAGCGCGTCGCGGTATCCCATCGACCGCCACAGCAGCTGCGCGGTGGCGTCAGGGGTTTTCCGTGCGCCCCACCACCGATCGGCCCGTGCGGGGTCGACGAGAAATGACACACCCGACGCGAGCCGAAACGCCCCGGCGGCCAGCGCGGCCACGTCCGCCATCAGCTCTTCTTCTTCGGATCGTGAATCTCCGGCGGCCCGTCGGGGTGAAGCGCCCCACCCTCGCCGACCCAGTCGTTGATCTCGGCGGCGTCCTCCGGGCTGACCGGCCGGCGCCGACTGAAGATTGATTTCACCTTCCTCGTGAGCTTCGACATCCATCGATCCTAGGTCGGAAGCCCCCGCCATCCCACGACTCTGGCCAAACACCCTGGCGGAGACCCACTTTCAACCAGCGGCCGGGCGGGAGCTGACGAGCCTCCCAGGCCCCCGCGTCGATTTGCGCCAACTGGGTACCTCACGGGCTGCACGCCGCGATAATCAGCAGTACCCGAGTTGAGGAGCGAGAGACATGGCCACCATCGAAGCCAACGCACAGACCGACTCGTCATTCGAGAACGATGTCGCGGCCACCCAGGCCTATTTCGACAGCCCTCGCTTCGAGGGCATCATCCGCCTCTACTCCGCCCGTCAGGTCGCCGAGCAGCGCGGCACCATTCCGTCGGACTATCCGGTGGCCCGGGAGGCCGCCACAGCGTTCTACCCCTACCTGCGCGAACTGTTCGCCCAGAAGAAGAGCATCACCACGTTCGGCCCGTACTCGCCGGGCCAGGCGGTGGTGATGAAACGGATGGGCATCGGCGGCATCTATCTCGGGGGGTGGGCCACCTCGGCCAAAGGCTCGATCAGTGAGGATCCCGGCCCCGATCTGGCCAGCTACCCGCTGAGCCAGGTGCCCGACGAGGCCGCGGGGCTGGTGCGGGCACTGCTGACCGCCGACCGCAATCAGCAGTATCTGCGGCTGCGCATGAGCCCGGAACAACAGGCGTCGACACCGGCGGTCGACTACCGGCCGTTCATCATCGCCGACGCCGACACCGGCCACGGCGGCGATCCGCACGTTCGCAACCTGATCCGGCGGTTCGTCGAATCCGGGGTGCCGGGGTATCACATCGAGGATCAGCGTCCGGGCACCAAGAAATGCGGCCATCAGGGCGGCAAGGTGCTGGTGCCGTCGGACGAGCAGATCAAACGGCTCAACACCGCCCGGTTCCAACTCGACATCATGCGGGTGCCGGGCATCATCGTGGCGCGTACCGATGCCGAGGCGGCCAACCTGATCGACAGCCGCGCCGACGAGCGTGATCAGCCGTTCCTGCTGGGCGCGACGAACCTGTCGGTACCAACCTACAAGTCGTGTTTCCTGGCGATGGTGCGCCGGTTCTACGAGCTGGGCATCACCGAGCTCAACGGTCACCTGCTGTACGCCCTGCCCGACGGTGAATACGCGACCGCGGATGCGTGGCTGGAACGCCAGGGCATCACGGCCCAGATCGCCGAGGCCGCCAAGAGCCACCGCGACGGGGACTCGGTGGATGCGTTGTTCGACAAGGTCGAGTCGGCGTTCGTCGACGCGTGGCAGGACGACGCCGGACTGAACACCTACGGTGAGGCGGTCGCCGAAGTTCTGGAGTTCCGGGAACGCGAAGGTGAGCCGGGGCCGATGAGCGCGGCCGATTGGCGCGCCTTCGCCGCCCGGGCCTCGCTCTACACCGCCCAGCAGAAGGCCCACGAACTCGGGGCCGACGTGGCCTGGGACTGCGAGCGCGTCAAGACCCCGGAGGGTTACTACCAGGTGCGCGGCGGCATTCCGTATGCCATCGCGAAATCGTTGGCGGCAGCACCCTTCGCCGACATCCTGTGGATGGAGACCAAGACCGCCGATCTGGCCGACGCCAAGCAGTTCGCCGACGCCATCCACGCCGAGTATCCCGACCAGATGCTGGCCTACAACCTCTCGCCGTCGTTCAACTGGGACACCACCGGCATGACCGACGACGAGATGCGAGCCTTCCCCGAAGAACTCGGCAAGATGGGCTTCGTCTTCAACTTCATCACCTACGGCGGCCATCAGGTCGACGGCGTAGCTTGCGAGGAGTTCGCCACCTCCCTGCAGCAGGAGGGCATGCTGGCCCTGGCCCGGCTGCAACGCAAGATGCGCCTTGTCGAATCTCCTTACCGCACACCGCAAACCCTGGTCGGTGGTCCACGCAGCGATGCCGCGTTGGCGGCCTCCTCGGGCCGTACCGCGACCACCAAGGCCATGGGTAAGGGCTCGACGCAGCATCAGCACCTGGTGCAGACCGAGGTGCCCAAGAAGCTGCTCGAGGAGTGGCTGGCGCTGTGGAGCGACCACTACAAGCTCGGCGAGAACCTGCGGGTACAGCTGCGTCCCCGCCGGGCCGGTTCCGATGTGCTGGATCTCGGGATCTACGGTGACGGCGAGGAGCCGTTGGCCAACGTCGTCGTCGACCCGATCAAGGACCGGCACGGCCGCAACATCCTGACGGTGCGCGATCAGAACACCTTCGCCGAGAAGCTACGCAAGAAGCGCCTGATGGACCTCATCCACGTGTGGCTGATCCACCGGTTCAAGCCGGAGATCGTGTACTACGTGACGCCGACGGAGGACAACGTCTACCAGACCGAGAAGATGAAGGCGCATGGCATCTTCAGCGACGTGTATCAAGAGGTCGGCGAGATCATCGTCGCCGACGTGAACCAGGCCCGCATCGACGAGCTGCTGGCCCCCGACCGCGAAGCACTGGGCCGGTTGATCCGCAAGGAGGACTAGCGGGCCCTGCCTCGCGTCGCGCGTCGCCGCCTCGGGCTGCGTCGCTTTCTACGGCAGGGTCGTGACCCGCGTGGGTCAACAGCCCCTGGGTAGAAAACGGGCGTCCTAGTGGCGTATTCGACCTCACTGCCGCATGTGTGATGCCCCGCCGATATACCACGTCTGGCCGTTGATCCATTCGGCGTCGTCGGACAGCAGGAACGCGGTGACGGCGGCCAGGTCCGCGGGCTTACCCAGACGCGTGACCTTGGCCGCCATCAGGAACATCTGCTGGATCTGCTGATCGTTCTGGCGTTCCTGGGTCTCCCCCATCACCAGACCCGGCATCACCGCGTTGCTGCGAATCCCCTTGGCGCCGTAGTTGTTCGCCACGTGCCGGGTGAGCTGGTTGACCGCTGCCTTGGAGGCGTTGTAGGCGACGTGCATCGGGTCGGTTCCGAGAGAGCCGCCCGACGAGGTGTTGACGATGCTGCCGCCGCCATTGCCGAGCAGGTGCGGCAGTACCGCACGGATGGTCCGCACGTAGCCGAACAGATTGACGTCGAATGTGCGCTGCCAGACCTCGAACGGGGTGTCAAGGATCGTGGCGTCGCGCCCGAGGTTGCCCTCGGACAGGTCAGCACCCACGTTGTCCAGCCCGTGGATGGCCCCGAATCCCGAGATTGCGGCGTCGACGAGGTGCCGCACGGAGTCCTCGGTCGCAAGGTCGAATTCGACGGCGATGGCTGCCCCGCCGGCGGCGGTGATGGTCTCGACGGTGGCCTTGGCGCCTGGCAGGTTGACGTCACCGACGACGACGGACGCGCCTTCGGCTGCCAATCGTTTGGCAGTGCCGGCGCCGATGCCTGTCGCACCCCCGGCGATGATGAATGTCTTACCCTCCAGTCCGATCATGCGCCACCGCCGCCGACATCGATCTTGTCAATCGGATTCGACCGTTCGAGCATGCCGTAGGTCTCCTCACCGTCCCACCGGTAGCGCACCCCGGCCTGTTGCAGCGCAGGGAAATTCGGATTCTCTTTTTTCATCTCCCGCACCGAGAACGTGTTGTCGTCGTGGTGGATGTCATGGGTCGAGAACACTGTCTCACCTTCGATGTGCACTGTGCCGTCGGCGGTTTCCAGCACCACGGATACGTCTTCTCCGAGTGCCTGCAACCTGGTCAGCCACGGCGCCTGCACCGCCCGCGCCGGGATCAGCTCACCGTCGCCGGTGAACAGGTAGCCCTCGTTGAACGTGGGCTGGCCATCCTCGCGCGGGGGGTAGGCGATGTAGCCGAAAGCCTTGCCGCTCGGGAAGATCGCCGATTGCCAGGCGTGGCCCCAGAAGCTGCCCAGCTTGCGTACCCCCTGCCGGCGGATGCGCAGCCCGCTGCCGGTGAAATCGTGGCCCTCGCCGTCGATCGCCACCGATCCGTGGGCCCGGAACAGCTGCTCGTAACGGGGACCGCCCATCAGGTCGCCCTCCACGGAGTTCTTGATCCGGTCGCCGGCATCGCGCTGCAGCGCCCCCTGGATCCACGGGGGCACCGCCATGGTCGCCTCGACGTGGAACGCCACGTCGACCAGCGTTCCGTTCGGGTTTCCGGCCACCAGATCGGCCGACGACGTCGCGACGGCCTTGCCGGTATACGTCATCGTCCAGGTGCGGAACGGTTCGATGCACCGGAACGCCAACCCGCCCGCGCCGAGGACGGTGGGTCGTCCGTCGGGCCCCGCGGGCGACAACGACGGCGCACCGTCACGCAGGCGGTATACCCGGCCGTCGGGGAACGCCAGATTGATCTGCAACTCGTGGCTGTCCCAGTTCGCCGCAACCGCCTCGATGCCGATGCGAGGCAGTCCGATCTCACCCCGGTCATCAAAGGTCCAAAAGCTCACGGAGTCACGCATTTCCGGGTTGGCCGGGCGCTCGGCGAACACATATTCGCGCGACGGGTCGATGCCGCCGCTCAGATCGATGGTCATGTGGACTCCTGTTCTAGGCGTGGGTCGTCCAGCGAGCGGCATGTTCGGCGTAGCGGGCGAACCGGGGCCGGACCTGCTCGGGGTCGATGTCGAAAAGGGCGGGGTCGGCATGTGAGCTGGCTTCGCGTTCGGTGGCCGCCTGTGTCCACCAGCTGTCCATGCGCCCCTCGAACTCGTCGGTCACCGGTTCACCGAGCCAGCGGTACAGGCCGGCGACCTCACCGATCGGATCGGCCTGCATGGCCCGGAAATCGATGTCATAGAAGCGATCCCGGCCTTCGGATGACCGGAACTGCAGCGCCCGGTCCATGCCGAGCGACCAGTGCTCGACATTGAGCCGGCCGATGTAGGGGCGGTCGATCTCGTCGGTGAACGTGCCGATGATGTCGGCGTACAGGTCGGCCACCGACAGGATCACGTCGGTGGGGTCGCGATGGGTCATCACGAACCTCGCGTCCGGGAACGCCTGGACGACCGCGTCGAGCCACAGTACGTGTGACGGGCACTTCAGGCGCCATGGGCGGCTCGGTTCACCCCACTGCAGGAGCTTCATCACTCGTCGCTGGTAGGCCAATGTGGTTGTCAGATCCGCCTTCTTCACCAACCACGCGGAGTAGGTGGGCACCTGCGCGAAGGACTGGAAGATGTGGGACTTGAAGTCCAGCGCCATCAGCTCATGGCATTCCATCGGACCGTGCGTTTCGGCGGGGACGTGATGCCGGGTGCCGACCATCTCCCCCTTGTCCGGCGGCACTCGCGGGTCGACGCCGACCACCGTCGACGGCGGCGGACACGGCTGCGAGGACTCCCACCGGCGCAGGTAGCGCACGTCGGGATCCTGTGCCAGCAGCATGGCCAGCGCTGTGGACCCGGTGCGTGGCAGGCCCAGACCGATGACCGGCGCGACGATCGGCACGTCACCGATCTCGGGGTGGCGGCGGTACCAGTCTTCGACCTGTAGTCGCTGAGCCAGATATCCGGTGATGCGGGGATACAGGAACGCCTTGCCCCGTGCGTTGAGCCGGGCCTCGGTGTCCAGCGACGACAGCAGGATGGCCAGACCCTCCTCGAACGAATCGTCGCCGAAGTCGCTCAACCCGGTCTGTGCGGCGGCATCGGCCTTGATGTCGTTGACCGTGGACATCTCAGTTCATCCACTGCCCGCCGGCGACGTCGATCGTCTGCCCGCACAGATAATCGGCCGCCTCCGACGCCAGGAAGGCCACCATGTTGGCAGCCTCCTCGGGCAACGATGCCCGGCCGAGCTGCACCTGTGTGGTGATCGCCTCCAGGATCGCCCCGCGGCCGGCGAAATGAGCCGGGGTCTTGGGATCGAGCAGATACTCCATCATCTCGGGCTTGATCATGATCCCCGGGGCCACCCCGAGGACGTTCACTCCCCGAGGCGCGACCTCGTGCGCGAGGTTCCGGGTGAAGCCGACGACGCCGGACTTACAGGCGTTGTAGACCACGAGCCCACGCTGCTGGATGCGCCCGCCCACCGAGCCGATGTTGATGATCTTGCCCGAGCCCTGCGGTAGGAGAAACTCCAGTGCGGCATGAGCGCCGTACATCATCATGGTCAGGCTGCCCAGCACCGTGTGGTCGATGTCGGCTTTGGTGTGTTTCTCGAACGGACCGCCCACCACCATCACGGGGTTGTTCACCATGATGTCGAGCCCGCCCAACTCGTCGTGCGCGATCTGGACCGCATCATGGACCTGATCCCAGTCGGACATGTCGGCTTTGACCGGGTGCGCCTTGACGCCCCACCGCTTCTCGATCTCCTCGGCACGGCGTTCGACTTTCTCCAAAGTGCGCCCGATCAAGGCAACATCGGCGCCGAGCCCGGCCAAGCGGTTGGCGATGGCCTGGCCAAGACCGTCTCCGCCGGCGCCGGTGACGAACGCCTTTCTGCCCGAGAGATCCATCAACTCTGTGACGCGTTTGTCGATGATGTGGCGGGGCAGGCTGTCGAGATTCAGGGCGGCGATGGCATCGGCATCGTCGTGGACGGTCATGGGGTGGTCTCCTCTCACCATGGCTTCGGGCTTGACGCTATGGCCGCGGTGACGGGCTGAGGTAATACCGATTTCGGGATCCAGTCATGCCGAGATTCGATGACTGATATACCTCGAAGCACATGGATACCCACCGGCTGAAATATTTTCTGCGCATCGCCGAGGAACGGTCGATCACCCGTGCCGCCGGGCTGCTGGGCATCGCGCAACCGGCGTTGAGCCGTCAGCTGCAACTGCTCGAAGAGGATCTGGGCGTGGCGCTGTTCACCCGCACCCGCCGCGGCGTCGAGCTCACCGAGGCCGGCGAGCGGCTGCGCGCCTCGACCGCCGGGCCGTTGCGCCAGCTGGAACTCGCCGTTCAATACGCCGGGACACCGTTGGCCCGGCTCGACCGCACCCTGCGTCTCGGCCTACCGGAATCGACGGTCGGCCTCCTCGCCGCGCCCCTGCTCGGCAGCCTGGCCGCCGTCTTTCCGGAGGCCACCTTCTCGGTGACCGCGGGAACCACCGAGGAACTGGTCGAGGGCATGCTCAAGGGCGCGGTCGACATTGCGCTGATCAACCCGGTCCCCGATGACCGTGTCTTTTATCGAGAGCTGTTGGCCGAGGAGTTTTTCGTGATCGGAGGCCCTGAATCGGGCCTCGAGGCCACCCGCGCCGTCGCGTTCGGCGATGTCGTGGCGCTGCCCCTCGTGGTGCCGCGGTCATCGGCGGGCGTCGGACTGGCACTTCAGAACGCGGCGTTGCGCGCCAAGGTGCAATTCAGTCATCGGATGACCACCGATTCGCTCTCCGTGATGAAGAACGTCATCGAAGCGGGTATCGCCTACGGGGTCCTACCACTGTCCGCGTGCCGACGCGAAATCAACGACGGGCGTTTACGATTCGCGCCTGTGGGAGACGCTGCACTCAGTCAACGGCTTGGAGTCGCCGCGACATCGCAACTGGACCTGCCGCGCGAGCTCAGCGTGAAAATCGGCGATACCGTCCGTGAAGAAGTCGCGGCGCTGATCGGATCCGGCTCGTGGCAGGCCGAGCTGACCTCCACCAGCCCCTGGGATCCCGCCCGGGGATGAGCTCGCTACGAGTCCTCTTCGGGTGGGTGGAAGAGATCTTCGGGGTGCCAGTAGTGGTTGATGCGGTCCTGGCCGGTGTCCAGTAGCGGTGGAGGGATCCATTCGACGCGGCCGTCCTCGCGGATGCGGGTGCGCCAGCCTTTGTCGTGCACGAGGCGGTTGCTTTTGGGGCACGCCAGGGTCAAGTCGGTGATGTCGGTGCGTCCGCCCGCACCGAAATCGGCTTTGGCGTGGTGGGTTTGACAACGGTCGATGGGGCAGGTGCAACCCGGCCGGGTGCAGCCGCGGTCACGGTCGTGCAACACCAGCCGCTGCGCTGGGGTGGCGATGCGTTTACTGCGCCCCAGATACAACGGCACCTGGCGGTGATCCTCATAGACGACGAGGTAATGGTGGGAGTGGGCGCCCATGCGGATCACATCTTTGATCGGCAGCTGAACACCCGACGCCGTCAGCCCCATGCCGGCGAGGGCCGAGAGTTCCCGCAGCGTGATCGACACCACCACGGTGACCGGCAGCCCGTTGTGTTGGCCCAACTCGCCGGACGCCAGGGCGTTGCGGCACAAGGCAAGCAGCGCGTCATGGTTGCGTTGCGCCGCGGTGCGGGTATCGCGGCCGACGGCCTCGGCGCTCGGAGTGCCGGTGACACACGGATGCTCGTCGGCGGAGTTACACATGCCCGGGGCCGCGTAGCGCGACAGGATCGGGTCGAGGGTGGCGCGGGCTTCAGGGGTGAGCCGGCCACGGATCTCACTCATCCCATCGGCACCTTGGGGCCCGATGACGATCTCGCCGCGGGGCGCGGGTGTGTCGTCGGTGGGTTCGTTCCCGTCTTGGTTGAGCAGGAACGCGATTCGCTCGGCACATTGTTTGAGAGTTTCAGGGCTGTTGGTGCCGGCGATGCCGGCCAGGTCGGCATCGATCTGCGCGTGGGTGACCACATCCAGCGGGATCGGTGGCTTGGCGAAGAATTTGCGAATGATCTTCACATGCTCGGCGTTGATCAGCCCACCGGCCTGGGCTGCGGCAGTGGCCGGCAACACCGGGCCCAACTGCTGGCCGGTGAGACTGCGGCGCGGCCCCAGTTCAGCGGCCTCGGTGATGCGGCGTTTCGCTTCGGATTGGCTGATGCGCAGCCGGATCGCCAGCACATCGGCCCAGCTTTTCGCGCCGATCTCCGAGGGTGTGGTGCGGGATTGGATCTCAGCGAGCAGGGCGTGATCGATCGCGGGAGCACGGCGCGCTTGGTGTTCACGCCGGGATTGCAACTCCAAAAGCTCGGGCAGGCTCAAATTCTCATAAGACAAGGCAGCGAGGCCGTCACCGGCCGCGTCGTAGGCATCGTAGGCGGCCAGCACCGTCTCCCGGTCGGAGGCAGCGGTCGAAAGCATGTTCGAATTCTATCGCCGAACCGCGACACGCCACCCAGTTATCCACAGCGCACGATTCATCCACAGATCTTGCCGCACAACAGGATTGCTACTTGACAACCTGCTTGACAACCTGCCCCGCACAGGCCCGCGCCGCCACCGCGGCGAGGACAAAGCCGCCGAGCGCGGACCAGCCCAGCATCCCGTCGAGCCCGTTCTTGGCCATCAGGGTCAGCGCCGCACCGGCCACGCACAGCAACGCACCGGTGAGCACCGACCGGGCACCGCTGACCACAAACCCGCTGTCCCACCACGGCAGCGGCCGGTGCTCCAGTGGGGAGAGCAGGCGAAAGGCCACGGCCATGAGCACCGCGAAAACCGCTGCGCGCAAAGCCAAGTGCGCCCAGAAGCCCGGCGCGTGTGGATCGAATGCGTCGAGACCCACGGCATGCAGGCTGAATGCCGCGACCGCGATCACGGGAATGTGCCACAGGTACAACGTCATCGCTCCCCCGTTACCGGTGGCGACCAGGTACCAGACCCGCGGGCGGGTGGCCCAGCGGCGGATCGGGTTCGCCGCAGCGATAAACAAACACGGCATCCAGGTGCAGTGCAGGGCCAGCAGCAGGGTCGGCGGCGAGACGTTGGACACCCGCTCGGTTCCGGTGACGACGAGGGACACGTCGTAAATCCCGGTGAGAGCGACGATTACCTGCGCGACGAAGGCGACGACCGCGATCCCCAGCGCCCGGCGTGCCGAGATCAGGTGCCGGGCGTAGGCCACCCCGATCACCATCGGGATCAGCCATACGATGATCAGGTTGGCCGTGCCGGCCTCCGGTGTGCCGACGGCGAAACGCACGGCATCGACCACACCGGAGGCGGCGATCAACCCGGCGACCACCCACGCCAACCCGCGGCCGGTATGCAACCGCATGAGCACTGGGACGAAGGCGAGCACCACGAGGTACACCCCGAGAAACCACAGCAGCGCCACGCATTCTCGCCCCAGCGCGGAAGCGGACCCGGCACCCATCGTGGCGTGTACCACGATCAGGATCACCGTCCACGCCGCCAGGTACCAGAACACCGGCCGACACAGTCGTTGTGCGCGGGCCAGCAGCCAGGCACCCCAGGCGCGCCCGGTGCGCCAACTGTAGGCACCGGCGGCGCCACCGGCCATGAAGAACAGCGGCATCACCTGCAGTACCCAGGTGATCGGAGCCAACGCGGGAAGAGCGCCGAGAATGTTGCCCACCCGCACGCCGCCGGAATCGATGGTGGCCAGCAGCAGCGCGCAGTGGCCGAACATCACCACCAGTAGGGCACCTAACCGGGCCACGTCGACGGCGCGATCACGTTCGGGCACAGTGTCGTGGGCGAAAGTGTCGGGGGCGACGGTGTCCGGGGACGGCACCGCCTCGTCAGTCGGCATGTCCCCAGTCTGCCGGTCCCGGCGGCCGGTCGGGATGGGTAGTACTACGCGTCCTCGGACACCGCCAGCCGACAGATCCGCCGTGCGTCGGCCACGGAATCCGCCAACGGCCGACTGGTGTCGATCACATGGCCGTCGCCCGCCTGTGCGTCCTGCTCGGCCAGGGCGGCCGCGATCTGCGGGGTCGCGTCGGAGGTGGTCGCGGTTCGGGTTCGAATCCGTTCGGAAGCCCGATCCAGAGGCACCGAACACGTGAATTCCACTGTTGGTACAGAGATCTCAGCGGCCAACCGATGGGCCCGGCGGCGCTGATCCGGGTCGCGCCACGTGCCGTCGAGGATCACCGAGACCCCGTGTGCCAGCTGCCGGCGGGCGCGGTGCAGGACCTCGTCATACACCACGGCCACGTTCTGCGGCGTGTACAGGCCCGCATCCAGGCTGCCCGGCTCACCCTCGATGACACCCGCATCGGCCAGTTCCCGTCGCACATCATCGGTGGACACCACGTGCGCCGGCAGATACGGCGCCAAGGCGTGAGCCAGGGTGCTCTTGCCCGTGCCCGGTCCGCCGCCGACAATGACCAGCTGCACCGTGCCGGACCGCAGGTGTGTCAGCGCCAGCTCCAGATGCCGACGCGCGTCCACCGCGGCCTCGGGCCGGCCCTGACCGGCACGGACGCACTCGACCTTCGCTCGCACCCCGGCCCGGTAGGCGATGTAGAAATCGATCAGCGACTGTGGGGCCGGGTCCTCGGCATATCGCCGGTAGTGGTCGAGGAAGAGCTCGGCCAGATCGGCGCGGCCGAGGAACTCCAGGTCCATCGCGAGGAACGCGGCGTCGTCGATGCCGTCGACGTGACGCAGCGCGTCGTCGAATTCCAGGCAGTCCAGGATCGCCGGACCCGCCGGTGGACAGAAGATGTCATCGGTGAGCAGGTCGGCGTGTCCGTCGACGATGCGTCCCTGCGCGATTCGCGCGTCGAACAGTTCGGCGCGTCCAGCGACGTATTGTTCGACCAGTCGCCGGATTTCCAGGACGACATCGGATTCGATGTCCGGAAAGCGTTCCAGCTCATCCAAATTCTGACGCCAGCGGGCGATGACAGCCTGGCCGCTGCCCTGTGCGTCAACTGTCGCACCACGCTCGGCGTTGCGGTGAAACTCCGCCAGGATGCGGGCGATCTCGTCCAGCCAGTGCCCTACCTCCGTACCTGCCTCGACCAAGCTCGACAGTCGGATGTCGTCGGCGTACCGCCGCATCACCACCACCGGCTCGGCGCCCTCGCCGTCTGGGCCGACGAGGTGCGCCACCCCCAGATAGCTGTCGGGTGCCAGCCGGCTGTTCAACGCAACCTCATGACGGCAGGCCGCTTCTCGTTGCTCCGGGGTGGTGAAGTCGAGAAAGTCGGTGACGATCGGCTTCTTGGCCTTGTACGCCCGGCCGCCGAGCAGGATCACGACGCCGGTATGGGTCTCGTGGACCTGTGCATCGAGATTTCCGGCGATCGCCCATGGCTCTTGTGCACCGTCGCGGGCTGGTTTGTCGCTCATATGTATCCATCGTGCCGACGTGGGTGGGCTGTCGCCAGGGTCCTTGGTCCCGAACTCAGGCGTCAGCGCTCGACGCCCGGCCGTCGCTCGGTCCGCAAATGTTGGCGACCCGTTTGCCGAGATTGCTGTGTCGTGCCGACAACCGCAGTAGATTGCTGCCGTGGGGAAAGGTATGTTGGCCGGCGCCAAGGGGCGAATGCTGGCGCTGGCAGCGTCGGTCACGATCGCCGGGGGCATGGTGTGGGCGCAGAACACTGAGACGCCGTGTTGCCCGGAGGCTCCCCTTGCTGCCCCGTCCACCAGCGCGGCGCCGGCGCCGGTTGCCGCGAAGGCCGAATTGGTCGCGGCCAGCGCCCCCGTGGTGGCCCGCGACTTCCAGTTCACGCTGCCGAAGGGCCCCGCCCCGGAGAGCGGCTTACAGGTGAAGACGATCTGGGTGGCGCGCGCCATCGCGGTGATGTTCCCTGAGATCACCACGATCGGCGGGTACCGGCAGGACGCGTTGAAGTGGCATCCCAATGGTTTGGCGATCGACGTGATGATCCCGAACTACCACTCCGACAAGGGCATCGCGCTGGGTAACCAGATCGCCGGTTTCGCCTTGGCCAACGCCAAACGCTGGGGCGTGTTGCACGTGATCTGGCGCCAAGGCCTCTATCCCGGGATCGGTGCACCGCACTGGACCGCGGACTACGGCAACGAGACCCTCAACCACTTCGACCATGTGCACATCGCCACGGACGGCGGCGGTTACCCCACCGGCCACGAGACGTACTTCCTGGGGTCGATGAAGCGTTAGGCGGCGCTGCTCACGTGCACCGCCGACTCGCCGATCGTCGCCGTATCGCCGCCGATGATGGTGTGCAGCAAGGCTTGTTGCTCGCGCTGCCCGCGCCGTACCGCACGCTCCATACCAGTGCGTGACGCCATCGCGGCCGCACTGCGCATCAGGTTGACGGGCATCTTCAGCACCGGATACCAGGGCGGCATATAGGCCGGTAGTCCCAATACCCGCATCGCGGCGGGCCCGAGAAAGGCACTGGTGATCGACAGGTGCTGCGCCCAGGCCAACCGGCGACGCAGGCGACCGACGCTGCGGTAGTGCCACGTCAACGGATCCGCGGCCATCGGGACGGAAAGCTGCTGTGTGGTCTCGTCAGGGCGGGCCAGTGCGGTGGAGGTGTGATACAGCACGCGGATGCTGTCCCGGAAGGTGCGGGGCAACCACTCGTCTTCGACGCCGATCAGCCACCCGACGTAACGGGTCAGGTGCGCGATCGCGTCGAGTTCGCCTGGGGCAGGCAGGATTCCCATTCCCAGCGAGGCCACCGGCGGGGCGATGAGCGCGCCGACCAACGTCGCCGCCATATCGGTCTGATTGACCGGCACACCCCAGTCCTCGGCGCGCCAGTCCGGCATCGCCGCGACGTGCCGACGCACGAATGCGTGGATCAGCCGCACATGCAACGTCGATCGATACCCGACCCCGAGCGGGTCGAGGCCCCCGTCGGAGATGACATCCATCGCCCACTGCATGGTCTCGGCGAAACGCTGGTTCGAACCTTTCTCCAGGGCGCCGGTACGCAGCAGGGTCTCGTTGAACCCGGAAAACTGATAACCCCCGAGCAATGACACGTCGCGCGCGATGGACATGCCGTCAGAGCCACCGCGCAGCAACGCGCGTTGACCTTTGCGCAGTTTGTCGCGGTCCACCCAGTCCGGAACCGTCTCGACGGCAAGGAAGAACTCGCGCAACGGTTCCGGGGCCTCCGGCACGTTGGCGATACCGACGGTCAGCGCCTGCTCGAACAGTGGACGCATCTGCGTCGTCCCCGCCGAGGTCATCCACTCGACGAGGCGATCCATCGGCTCGTCACCGACGGTCAGGCGCTCCCCGAGCCGGCGCCACTCGGTGGCGTCGGGGTTACGAACCCCCACCGCTTTCGCAAACGCGCGCACGGCGCCCGGAACCGCGAGCGGCCGCTCGGGATGACGAGCCGGGATGCTCATCTTGGCCCTCCCACAGCCAACTGACTACACATGTAGTCAAAGTAAGCTGCGAGTAGGGTGCTGTCAATGAAGCGCACGCAGGTGGTGCGTGGCTACGGCGGCATCAGCGCGGCCGACCGCCGCACCGAACGACGAGCCAAGCTGCTGGCCGCCGGCCGTCAACTCTGGGGCGAGTCAGGTGCCTCCGAGGTGACCGTCCGCGCCGTGTGCACCGCGGCCGGTCTGACGTCGCGTTACTTCTACGAGCAGTTCCCCAGCCGAGACGCTTTGCTGTTCGCCATCTCCGACGATGTGCGCGACCAACTGTTGGAGGCCTTGGTGCACGCGGGCGTCGGCGATCCGGGGACCCTGACCGACAAACTCCGCTCCGCCCTCACGGCATTTCTCGACATCATCGCGGCCGATCCGCACATCCACCGCATCGCCACCGGCGATGTGAGCAGCGTTCCGGGGCTGACCGAACACCGCACGCACATCCTGGAGATGATCACCGGACTGATCGTCGAGCACGCCCCGTCGGTATTGCATGCCGAGACGCCGAGCCCGGCAGAGTTGCGCCGTGGGGCCCAGTTCATGGTCGGCGGGGTGAACCAGATCATCGAAGCCTGGCTCGCGGATCCGACGGAAACCACGCAGGAACTCGCGGCCGAATGCGCCGATCTGTGCGTGGCGGTGGTGCGCGGCGTCGTGCACACCAGCGATTGACGGTTTCAGGTCACCGGGCGACGGCAACCCTGGCAGCGACACCGCGAGCAGGGAGACCACCCATGAGCCATCCGAGTTCGGACGAAAGCGAGTCCGACGTCGAGCGCGATCCGCACGTGGCCGATTCACGTGCCGGCCGGGACGCCGACGGAAGTTACGTGGGCCGGGCCTCGTCCGATGACGACTTCGACAGCGGCGAAACCGGGGCCGAAGCGCGTAGTTCCGACGGGTGAGCGCCTCGACGCTACGCCGCAACGACGCTGTCGGCCGCCATCACCTCCGCGGCGGCGCGTTCACCTGAGCGCACCGCCCCGTCGATCCAGCCGCACATCACCGCCGAGCTTTCCGAACCGGCCCAATGGATACGCCCGCACGGAACCCGCAGTGCGTGCCCGAACTCAGTCAACACGCCAGGCGGTGCGTGGCTGATCATCCCTCCGCCCGAATAGCGCTCGAGGGTCCAGTCCTGTTCGTGATAGCTGACCGGCGACGCGGCCTTGGTACCGAATCGGTTCACCAATTCCCCGATCACCGTTGCCTTGCGCTGCGCCACGTCCAGAAGCCCGAGCCGGCGAGCGACGGGACCCTCGGTGATGACGCACATGATGCCGGGGACGCCGGTGTCGGTACAGGCGTCGATGGTCAGGGTCGCGGGACTGCCAGGAGCCGCGGATTGCCCGCACAAACCATCCGCGCGCCAGAACGCGGTGTCATAGACCACCGAGGTCTTGAACACCGCACCGCTGGGCATGCGTTGATGCAGCAGCATCCGGTCCACGGGAAGCGTTGGCTCGTAGATGATCTGGCTCGCGACGGCCAATGGGACGGCGACGACCGCCTGGCGGGCCCGCACCGTCATCCCCTTGGCATGCACGGTCACCCCGTCGTCGTCCTGCGCGATGAGATGTACCGGCTGCGAAAGCTGCAGCGCGCTACCGATTTCAGCGGCCATCGGCCCGTAAACGGCAGCCATTCCGCCATACACCCGCGCGTCTTGCGCTCCACCTTTGTTGGCGATGACGAACAGCGGCCCGCCGCCCGATCCCATCTGGTGAAGCGCCCACAGCAGCGAGACCTCCGAGGCCGCAGAGGTGTAGACGCCGCCCAGCGCCATGTTCAGCATCTCGCGGGCCTGCCTGGAGCGCATGTGGCGATTGATCCACTCCCCCAAGCTGATCCGATCCCATTCGATCGCCTTCTTGGCCTCCCATGGCGCCTCGAACGGAATCGTGCGGCACATGATCTCGACCTCGAGTAGCCCGGCGCCCAGATTTGCGACGGCCCAGGGGCTCATCGCCCAGGGGATGGTGCCGGAGTAACGATGTTGTTTGCCGTCGAGGATCACCATCGCGTCGCCGTCGACGTATTCCTTGTATTCGGCCACACCGTATTCGGCCATCAACGCCTTGATCCGGTCCTGCCCGGGCCCCACCCAAGCGCCGCCGCGGTCGATCCACGTTCCGTCATCGAGAACCTCGGTGAAAGTCCGACCGCCAACGCGATCACGCGCCTCAAGCAGTGCCACCGAGCGTCCCGCCTGCTTGAGTCGCAGTGCCGCGGTCAAGCCCGCGAAACCCGCACCCACCACGCAACAATCGACGTCTGCCATGGCCCGCTCTCCCCGTGCGATGGGCTTGATTCGCTCAAGTTACGCCCGCGATCACCCGTTTCGCAGGCACTGCAGACCGATTGCTGTGGTAAACACCATAAATTTTGCCTGCCCGGTGGCATGTCACCACGACGGCGTGGCGGCGGACACACCCCGGGCGGTACCTGCCCGCCGGCAACATGCGGGCCACATTTCGCGCCATATAGCCGCCGGCCTGCCCATTTGGAAACGGCAGCACCGGTCCCGCCGACGGTGTCGCGATACTCTACCGCGTCACGGCTGCGCCGATTCCTCGGCACGAGATGGTTGCCATCGACAGCATCAGACAACATCGCGATGCCTCAAATCCGGGAACCCGCCGGTAAGGTCCGGACCCCGTGGGTAGACACCAGCTCAAAAAGGATCGGCGCCGCCGATCGACTGCCGCGGCCGCGGTCGTCGTGCCTGCCGCCGCACTCATCGCCGTCGGCGCAGATACCGCGCCGGCCATCACGGCCGAGGCACCGCCACACAACGAGGCCGTCGTCGCGCCGGTGGCCAAGCAGTCACTGACATCAGCGGCGCCGGGCATCCCCGCCGTGCGTCGAAACATGCGTTTTCCGTTGCCCGCCGGCCGCGCACCCGAAAAGGGTCTCCAAGTCGAGACCATCCTGGCCGCCCGGGCCGTCAGCGCGCGCTTCCCCGAGATCCTCGACATCGGCGGGGTCCGCGCCGATTCCCTGAAGTGGCATCCGAACGGATTGGCCATCGACGTGATGATCCCGAACTATGCGACACCGGAAGGTAAGGCTCTCGGCGACCGCGTCGTCGCCTACGTGCTGGACAACGCGGACCGGTTCGGGGTGAACCATGTGATCTTCCGGCAGGAGATCTACTCACACGGCAGGCCACCCCGAAAGATGGCGGACCGTGGTGGCATCACGGCCAACCACTTCGACCATGTTCACATCGCCACCAATGGTGGCGGATTCCCGACGGGGCAGGAAACGTACCTGACGTAGTGCTTCAGCCGGTGTGAAATTGGGAATCCTCGGCGCGCCGGAACGTTCATCGGACGCCGGGGCGCGATGATGCAGATGTGGCTGCTGATACGAATGTGACCGACGAGGCACCCTCGTCCCCGACGTCCGAACCGAAGACCGACGAGGTGCCGAACGCACCCGGCACCGCCTCCGATTCACCGTCGGCTCAGCAGCGCGTCTGGACGATGCCCAAGCCTGCCGTGACGCGCAAACACGTCGACGAATGCGGGCGGATCGCCCTCAAGGCCGGCGCAGCCGTCGTCGGCTTCATCGCCGCCGTCGCCCGATTCGGCGTTCGCACCCTCAAAGATGTGGCGCAGGTGATCGACGCCGTACCGTCGACGGTTCGCCAACTGACCGTGCTGGGTCTGCTCACACTGCTGGGTGTCGTCGGCGCCATCGCACTGTCTGGGACGGTGGGTCTGGTCTGCATCGTCGTGGTGGTCCCGGTGTGCTCGATCGCGCTCGGCGCGCTCGGAAACCGTTGGTACAGCGGGCAGTCCGCGCCACGCACCCAGCGCCCGATTGCCCGCGCCTCGACGCCCGAGCTGCAGCGGTCGGTCGAATATGTCGACACGAAACTCACCGTCGCTCTCAACGCCTTCGGCGCGGAACATCAGCAACAGGCGATGATCGCGCTGTTCCAGGCGAAGACGGCCGTCGAACTCACGCTCGGGACAGAGCAGGACGCGGCGAGCCATGTCGACGCGCTGCTCGCGGTCGAAGGCCACGAAGCGCGACCGCGAATCCGCGCCGGATCGGCACCCAAGCCGCTGCGAGAAAGCAATTCTCTGGCGGCGTCATGACCGACCACCTCTGCGGCCAGGTCGCGCTCATCGAAGACGACTACACGTTGGTCATCAATCGGGGCGCCGAGGCGGGCGTGGTGCCGGGCATGGTTTTTTCCGTGCACTCCGATTCGGATCAGGTGATCACCGATCCCGAAACCGGCCGGGAATTGGGCAGGCTCACGCGCGAAAAGCTTCGGGTGCGTGTGTTCGACGTGCAGCCACTGTTCTCCCGTGCGCACACGTTCGCCAGGACCGACGACTTCTACGGGCTGTTCCAGGCGACGGCGGTGGTGACCGTGAATGTCGGGGACAGCCTCGAGTTGGTGGTCGGTGAGACCCAGACGCGCCGGGCTGCGTCGGAGTAATTCGTCCTCGGGCCGGATGCGGGTGCGCCGCGACGCTTCGACCGATCCGCTGCAGCGGGGTTTCATCGTCGGGCGGTAGGGCATACGACATGAGCGAGCCCCGGCACGCGTCGTGCCGTAGGGCGAAAAGCCGAGGAGAGGTCCGATATTCATGTCCGAAAAGAGCGCACCGGCAGAAGGAGTCACAGGCGCCGTCGAGGATCAGACCGGCGAACTGAAGGAAACCCTGGGTTCTGCCGGCGTCCACGGTGAAGGCGCGGAACGCCAGGAATCACAGCCTCGGTCGAGTCAAGGCACGGCGCGGCCATGAAGGTACAGCCCGGCACGGTGGTGGTGTACACCGACGTGGTCTGCGGGTGGTCCACCGTCGCACTCCACCGGTTCTACCGTGAACGCGAGAAGGCCGGCCTCACCGACAAAGTCCGCGTCGACCTGCGATTGTTCGCCCTCGAAGACGTCAACCGGTTCCCGATTCCCAAACGATATCTGGACGCCGAGATTCCGGTGCTCGGCTCGATCGAGCCGGACTTCGGTTGGGTCCCATGGCAATCGGATCCGTCGACGTGGCCGATCACGTCCCTGCCCGCCAACGAGGCCGTGCACGCCGCCAAACAGCAGTCGTTGGCAGCCGCCGAGGAATTCGACATGGCGATCAGGCACGCCTTTTTCACCGACAGCCGGCCCATCTCGTTGGCGCATGAGCTGGTGGAGATCGCTCAACAATGTCCGCGGGTCGACGCGGACCGAATCGCCGAGGCGTTGGACACCGGCAGTGCGCGGGCAGCGATGATGCACGACTATCGCGAGCACGTCTCGCAGGTGCAGGGCAGTCCGCACTTTTTCCTGGCCGACGGCTCCGATGTTCACAATCCGGGCATCGAGCTGCATTGGGTCGGTGAACCCGGCGCAGGCTTCCCGGTGATCGATTCCGACGACACGGCCGCCTTCGCCCGATTGGTCGAGCAGGCCGGCCGCTGATCAGTCACGCCTGGGAAAGCAGACACGATGAGTCACGAGAAATCGGTTGCCGGCGTGACTGCGGTCATCACCGGGGCCTCCAGCGGTTTTGGCCGTGGCACGGCCACGGAACTTGCCCGGCGCGGAGCCAACGTGGTGCTGGCCGCCCGCCGCCGCGACGCGCTCGACGGCCTTGCCGCCGAGATCCAGGGCAACGGCGGCAAGGCCCTGGTGGTGCCCACCGACGTCAGCAGTCCTGCCGATGTTTCCCGGTTGGCGGCAACCGCTGTCGAACACTTCGGCGGCTTCGACATCTGGATCAACAATGTCGGAGTCGGAGCGCTCGGCCTGTTCTGGGATATCCCGATCGAAGACCATGCCCGGCTAGTCGACGTCAACCTGAAAGGGCTGATCTACGGTGCCCACGCGGCGATCCAGCAGTTCCGCACACAAGGCAGAGGCGTCTTGATCAACATCGGTTCGGTGGACAGTGAAGTGCCGCTGGCCTACCAAACCTCGTATGCGGCAACAAAAGCCGCGGTCCTCAGCCTGAGTCGGTCGTTGGCAGAGGAGCTACGACTGGCCGGCCACGAGGACATCAAGGTCGGCACCATCATGCCGTGGGCGGTCGACACGCCGTGGTGGACCCATGCCGCCAACTACACCGGCCACGCACCCCGCATGGCCGCCATGGACGACCCGCAGCTCGTCATCGACGCGATCGTCGGGGCGTGTATCGACCCCAAGGTGAAGCAACCCGTCGGCGCCAAGGGACACATGGCCAACCTGTCGCACCACCTGTTTCCCACCCTCACCGAACGCTTGTCGGGCCAGACCGCCGAATCCGAAGTCGAGAAGGCCGACCCGGTTCCGCACACCACCGGGGCCATCTACGAGCCCATGGCACAGGGCACCAGCGTCGGTGGTGGTATCCGTGAGCGGATGGCTCGAGAAGATTCCGGTCGGTAAGACCTGGCGCGCGGTCAGGCGATGCGCGTGCGCTAGTTCGCTTGGCGGAAATAAGGTTCAACCGTGCCGCTGAGCTTGACGACCATCGGATTTCCGCGGCGATCCTTGGCGGTAGGAACCTCCACACGCACCCAGCCCTCGGCCACGTCGTACTCGTGCACATTGGTTTTCTCGACGCCATTGAAGCGAATCCCCACGCCGCGGACGAGCACCTCTTCGCTATAGAAGGCGCTGCGCGGATCGATGGAGAGGTGATTCGGTGGAACGTCTGAGTTCTGATCCTGGGACATGATGGCTTTCGTTCGATGCGGCGTAGGTTCTCGGATTTTATTCTCTGAAGAACCTACGCGACCGTCGTGTATTCGCCAGTTCCGCGTACCCCGCAACCGCGACCGATAGCACGCGGGAATCACTTCTAGCTGATATCAGCTCTAGCTGATAGAATTGCGACCGTGCGGAAGTGGGAGGTTGATCCCTCATCGAAACATGGATCGACAGCCCCGACGACGAGGAGTACGACCACCTGATCGCGGCGCTGGAGCAGTTGGAGGAATACGGACCAGTTACGCGCCGGCCATTCGTGGACACCCTCGAAGGATCGGCGCATCCGAACATGAAGGAACTCCGACCTCGCCCCACCAAGGGCGGAGCCCACATCCGGGTGCTCTTCGCCTCGACATCCAGTCCCGAGCGATCATGCTCGTCGCCGGAGACAAAGCAGGGAACTGGACGAAGTGGTACGCGACGAACGTTCTCATCGCCGACCGCCTATTCACCGAATACCAACAGAAGATGAGGCAGGCAGTCACAGCCGCCGAGCCAAAGACAAGAAAGGGGAAGAAACGATGACCACGCTCGATGATCTTCGCCGTCGCCGTCCGGGCAACCGGGCCCGCATCGACGCAATCAAGGAAGAGATGGATCGCGAGGTTGCGCAGTACCGCCTTCGCGAATTGCGGGAAGACGCCGGTTACACCCAGACCGCGCTCGCCGCAGCCATCGGTGTCGGGCAGAACCGCGTTTCCCAAATGGAGCACGGCGACCTAGGCACCAGCCGGGTCGACACACTCCGTAAGTACGTGGAGGCCACCGGTGGGGAGCTGGAGGTTGCGGTGAAGCGCCCAGACGGATCTCGCGTCTTACTGAGGCTCTGATTGGGTCCGCTAACGCGGGAACTCCGACAGCATGATTCAGCGTTTGGGTGGGCCCGCGCAGCCGGACGGACACCAAGTCAAACTACGTTGAAGCACCCGCTGGTGGCCGAATCAAGTACCCACCCCGTGCGACTGACCATCGCCTCAAGAGCTTCCCGACTTTGCTTGCCCACTGGCACGTGGCGCGCCCCGCGGTGGTCCGGCTTCAAGAACTGCAACTCCTTGACGGGATTGAGGGCCATCTCTTCAGTCAGCGCCTTCGCCTCGAGGCTGCGCAGTTGCGGGTCGAGGATGCGGTGCAGCACCCGCACCACCGACGGCGCCGTCTGATGTACTTCTGCGGTAGCGGTCGGGGGACCGCAGTGAGGGGGAACCGTGGCAAAGGGATCGCCGATCCTTCGGGCGTGGAACGACGCGCTGCGGCCCGCGTGCAAGGGCCACGGCATGCGGTTCGTCAGCGCGACCGGGTTCATCCTCGACGACGTCTACGTGACGGAACTCTTCTACCCGCAGGTGTTCCATCCGGACAAGGACCCCGACCGGCTCCGGATCACCTGGACCGTCGACGTCAAGCCGCTCGCCGTCGACGAGATCCTGTGGGCCGCCTTCATGCCCGACGTGGTGATGGGACGGCAGATGCGGATCAACCGCCGCGTCAACGGTGCCTTCAAGGTCCAGCCGCTGCGGATCGGCAGCGGCCATTGGGACGTCTCTCCGACCGACGAGCCGGACTGGGATCCGGTGCTCGACGAGTTCGACCGTATCCGCGCCGAGTTCATCTCCGCGCATCCGACGGACGCCGACTACGCAGCGGTTGTGGAACACTCACCCGACGGAATAGCTCCGAGCCGGGCCCTGACCCGCACCGTCACCGCGCTGATCGCCGCTGGCCGCAACGCCGACGCGGCCCGGGTGGCCGATGATGCGATCGCCCGCGGCGAGCGGGGTGGGATGTCTTCGACGGTCGACGTGCTCAAGTACCTGGCCGCCTACGCGAAAGGTCCTGCGGCGTACGCGGCGTTCACGGCGAGCCTGACTCCCACCCACGACTACCAAGTGCTGTGCGAGACCCAGCGCACCATATCGAGCGATCTGATCCGGGAACACCACCCGGGCATCATCGACCACCACCTGCGGAGTATGGACGGCGCAGACCCGTGGGCCATCGTGCTCAGCGCCCGCCCGCCCGCCGGTGCTCCGGCCGACTTCTCGAAATCGCTGTACCTGCAAGCCGCCGGCACGGCCGAGACCATGGTGATCGAGTTCTGCCGTCCCGGCGGAGCCGACATCGGCGCTGTGTCGGTGCGATCGGTCGTCGGCCACCCACATACGGGACCGGCCGAGCCCGACGTGGACATCGTGCTGCCGCGTAGCACGCAGACGATCAGCCGCCACGAGATGTTCACCGCGGAGGAGGCAGCCGAGATGTTCGAGCGGTTCTACAGGACCGACACGATCGGTGACGGCTACGAACTGCGGCCGGTCGAGGGGTACACCGCCGACGGAGGCTACATCGACCTACGAGGAGCGCCATGATGGATGAAACGTTGGCCTACAAGCTCTTCGGTGAGTGGAGCAACGACCACCAGGCCAGAGGGGTGTACATCGAAGGCGACTTCGCACCTCAGGAAGAAGCCGAAGAGTGGGCCGAAGATTTGATCGGCGGCATGGTGGCGGCCATGGCCCACGGGGGCGTAGTCGTGGAGCGTGGACCGATCCGTGTCCACGACGGGAAAGTGTTCGTCGAACTCGACGGGGACGACTTCATGGCCCGCGACATCGACGGTGAGGGCAGCCGGGCATCGGCCAGCCTGGAACGCATTCTTTCCCGGTTCGCGACGATCGCCGCGCGACGTGGCTGCGCGCAGCGCTGGTTGTACTGGTACACCGGGGATCCGACCGGCATGGCGTACTTCGTTGCACCTGAGGAGCTCGTCACCTCCAGCGGCGTCGATGTCCGTGAACTCGGCACCGGCGAGCAGTGGTACGAGGCTCAGCCGGACTGACGTCGGGAACCGAGCGGATACCGAGCAGGAGCAAGTTCGGCGGGAGCCTCCGGCCGAGTGAACCCGCTCACCGTCTGCTCGTGATCGACCGCACCAGTGCCTGCGCCGATGCCAGGTCGTCTCCGCTGTCGAAGTACACGGTCAGCTGCGTGGCCAGCGGTGCTCACCACGAAGCCGTAGAGCGCAGGCAGCCTCGCGTCGCCGGCCCCTTCGGCGAGGCGGTAAGTGAGGTAGTGCGCACTGTCTTCCGACCACTCGGCGTGGTCGAATCCATGCGGCGAGACATGACCCCGAACCTGCTGCAGGCGCTCGGCGGGGGCGTGTCCCCCCTCGGGTTGCCCCACGGGGCGAACATCGCCGTCAGGCCCGGCCGCCAGAACACCGCCCGCGACGAGCCCGCGTCCTGGTCGATGCGGAAGTTCATCGGTTCGGGGACAGTGAGCACCCAGTCCGCGGTGAGCTCATGGCCGCCGAGTTCCCCGAATACTCTGCCCACTTCGGCCTGATCGACCGGCGGCACTGTGGTGAGGCGTGCGGGCAGGTGGTCCAGCAGAATGGCGGTCTGCTTCTGATCGAAGTTGACCAGCCCGCCTTCGCCCACCGACCCGAACGCAGCGGGCACGATCGGGTTCAACGACCGGTAGTGCAGATCCGGGATGGGGGCCATCGAGGCGATCCGCAACGATCGGACAGCGTCGGCGATCAGCCAGTGGGCGAGGGTGAGCGGATCCACCTTGCCGTCGTGTGGCGGCATGAGGGCGGCGGTCCGGCTCTTCACGGGAATCAGAACAACGACCGCCGATCGCTGGCGCCCGTCGTCGTGCTGCGGAGATGGCTGCGGCTCCTGACCGGTGACGCGGGCCAGAGCAGCCGATGCCAGCGTCGTGTCTTCAACGACGGGGTCAACCCCACCAGACTCGACCGACCACATCGTCAAGCAGCTGAACGGCATCTGCGTCCAGGCGTCATCGAATTCAGCTGGCGTCACCCCGCGGACTCGAAGGTAGTAGTCATCGACGCCGATGGGCACCGCCTGCGGTTCGAGGGGAAGCAGGTACGGGAGGACGAATGAGAACGCCACCACGCCTTCGAACCGCTGTGGGTCATCCCAATCCGCATCGGGCGGTTGCCCCAGGGGGGCAGCGTCGTCAATCACGGACCTAAGCGTTGCACGGCGGGTGCGACATAGACGAGGGATCACCCGCCAGCCAGTGCCCGCCCGAACGCCACCCTGAACTTCTCCTGCTGCCCATGCGACGGGAACGGGACACGGACCTTGCTGACGGGCAGGCCCCCGGCCGCCAACGCGGGGTACGCCGCGTCGTACACGTCGATCTTGATCAAGATGATGCGCTCGGGCTGTAATTCAGCGATCCGATCCAGCAGCGCCGGAACGTGCGGCCTCAGCTCCAACAAGCTGGCCCGGCTGTTCACGATGGGATCGGGCTTCAGATCGATCAGGAACACACCACGGTCGCGCAGCTGCTCCAGCAGGGCCGGCTTGTGGTCCCTGGTGAGTCCGGCGCCCGGCAGGAGCGCCCGCACGACCGCCCAGAACAGCCAGTCGTGCTGCGCCACGCCCGGGAAGTAGAAATAGCGATCGTCGGCGTCGGGCGGAGCTTGCGCTACCAGGAGCAGTTGAACGTGTTCGGGTTGGTACCGGCGTGCGGTCGCGGCGCGGCGCTCGCGAACCTCAACGGCGGAGGTGTCAACCCGTGGCGTGGCGGGTTGAGACCCGGCGGGCACCGACGGGTTGGCATCGGACACCGTCAGCGCCTGCGCCCCGTCGACGGTGCCCCGCCGAGCACCTCACGGCCGCCATACAACAACTCCGGGTTCTTGACGAGACCACGGGACTTGCCGGTCGCCTTCGTCTGATGCGGCGGTCGCAGGGCCTTTTTCTGGATCTGCAGCGCCCGCTCGTAGAGACGCTGGTACGCGGGACCCTTTTCGACGAGGAGTGCCGCCTCGTTCACGATCTCATGGAGTCGCCCGAGGCTCTCGGGTCCGAGCGGGTGCTTGGCCGCCAACTCGGACAGTTCGCGGTGCATCTGACCGACTCCTCCCCGACCTTTCTTCGGCGGGCGCTTCGCGTCGGCCGTGGGAACGCCAGACTCACGGTTCCGGGTACGGACGGCGGACACGCGGCGCAGAAGGTCGAGGAGCTCCTCGGACCGGTCGTTCAGAGACCGTCTCCGCAGCCGGGCCGCAAGGCTGTGGAGCATCCGGATTTCCCCCGCGGTGAGTGGACGGTCGGCGGGGATCAGCTCGACGCGGGCCACCACGGCGGCGATCTCGTCAAGCTTCGGGTTCGGGGCGCCACGGCTTATTGCTCTGCATGGTGAGGGCAGCGTAAGGGAAGGGGCCGACGCCGCGTTGGGGCTCGAGGCGATCCGGCTACGAGCAACTGTCGCACTCGCCGGTGACCGGCAACTCGATGCGGCATGTCGGGCACAGCTTCGGCGGTTCATCCGGCTCCTTGCGGCGCGCTCTGGACGGGAACCCCATGCCGAGGCACGCTGCGCACGTGCAGCCGCCAGAGTGGCCGCGGGCGTAGAGGTCGGGAGGGGCACCTCTGCTCCCCATCGTCCGTCGTCGACTCATCAGGGGCCTCCTCCGACTCTCCCGCTTCGGGTTGTCGAGGCGGTGGGGCCGCTGATCCCGGCCGGCGAGACACCGCTGCGTTGTGGGTCTCACCGCAGCGTAAGGGGAAGGCGGGGCATGGCGCTGACGTTCGCAGCGATGCGTACTCCTTCTTCCTCTTCTTCGTGGGCGGCTTCGGCCGTAGCGCCGCCCAGCCTGGTAGGGGTGGAGCCGCTGGGTGTGGTGACGACCTTGACGTAGTCGGGGATCCGAGCCATGGCCGGAAGAGTAGAACCGATAACCGATGTTGAGTGTCATCTCGTGTCAACACGCCGACTGCTCCCCGACCCCAGAAACGAAGAGGCCCCCTCCGATGCTGGCCGGAGAGGGTTTTTCTTGTCGGGCTGACAGGATTTGAACCTGCGACCACTTGACCCCCAGTCAAGTGCGCTACCAAGCTGCGCCACAGCCCGCGTGCTTCCGGCTTGCACCGGCAGCGAGTCGAAAGCTTACCGTAGGCTCCCGCCCTTGTTCTAATCCGCCCCAGCGGTCACACGTCAGCCCTCACTACACGGTGGTTTGAGCGGTGGCAGACTCGGCTTCGTCGACCGCGATCTCCGGCGGCAGCTTCTTGAAACCGCGACTCGTCACGGCCAGCACGACGATCCCGAGACCCAGCCAGCACAGCCCCAGGACGATCGCCCGGGTGTCGAGCTGCAGCAGCAGATACGACGTGATGACCGCACCGATTGCCGGCGCCACGACGTAGAGCAGAGGGTTACGCGCCTCGCCGGCGGCCCGGTGGCGGAAGTAGTAGACGATGACCGACACGTTCACGAGGGTGAACGCCACGAACGCCCCGAAGTTGATGAACGACGTCGAGGTCGCCACGTCGAGGAACATCGCCAACAGACCCACCGCGCCAACCATCACCAGGTTGGCCGCCGGGGTACGGAATTTGGCGCTCAGCGTGCCGAACACCGACCGGGGCAGAGTGCCGTCGCGGCCCATGGCGAACAGCAGCCGCGACGCGGAGGCCTGAGCGGCGATGCCGGACGCGAACTGGGCGAGGATCAGGCCGGCGAGGAACACCGCCCCGAACAGGTTGCCACCGATCTGCTTGGCGATCTCCAGGGCAGCGGACGAGGAATCGGCGAATTCCCCTCCGGGGTGCACCAATTGGGTGGTGAATGCGATGACCAGGAAGATGGCGCCGCCGATCAGTGCGATCAGCAGGATGGCGCGCGGCATGTTCTTGCGCGGCTCGATGGCTTCCTCGGTGAAGGTGGTGACGGCGTCGAACCCCAGGAACGAGTAGGCCGCGATGGCCGCACCGGCCGTCACTCCCCCGATGCTGGCGCCGATCCCGGTGAACGGGCCCGCATCGATCAGCCCGCCGGCACCGCTGCTGCGGACCACCGAGGCGACCGACAGTGCCACGAACAACCCGATGACGAGCAGTTGGAACGCCATCAACAGGTAGTTGGCCTTGTCGGCGACTTTGATGCCGACGACGTTGAGCACGGTGGTGACGAGGATGAAGGCCAGCACCCACAACCAGCCGGGAACTCCCGGGAACTGGGCGTCGAGATATGCCGCTCCGATCAGCCAGATGACCATGGGCAGAAACAGGTAGTCCAGCAATACCGCCCAGCCGGTGAGGAATCCGACGCGTGCGTCGATGGTGCGGCGCACGTAGGTGTAGGCCGACCCCGACACCGGGTAGGCGGACGCCATCCGGCCGTAGCTGGATGCGGTGAACAGCATGGCCGCCAACGCGATCAAGTAGGCCGACGCGGACGCGCCGGAGGTGGTGGAGGCCACCACCCCGAAGATGCCGAGCACGATCAACGGCGTCATGTAGGCCAGCCCGAAGAGCACCAACGAGCGCAACCCGAGGGCGCGCACCAGAGTCGGCTGCCCGGCGGATGGTGGTGTCATGGCGGTGCCTTTCAGTTGGCCGGGCGGTTCGACGGTGACCAGCTGCGCGGGTCGATGCGGCCCTGGTACAGCGGAAGTGCGATCGGGCGGTCCGACGGCCCGAACTGCTCCCACATGCGGTTGGTGCCGGCGGTGCCGTGCTCACGTACGGCGGCGACGGCTCCGAAGTCGATGCTCTGGTAGAGCACACCCGGGGCGGCGTCTGAGTTCTCTTGGAGCACATCACCTTCCGGGTCGACGATGATGCTGCGTCCCTTGCCGATCGGACCGGCGCAGTTGACGCTCACCGTGAACACCTGGTTCACAATGGAATTGGCGCGGGCGAGCACCAGCTCTTGGCTCCGGTCGTCGGTGGTGGTCTTGACGACATTCACGATCACGTCGGCGCCCATCCAGGCCAGATGGCGGCTCACCTCCGGGAACCAGGCGTCGTAACAGATGGACAAGCCGAGCCGACCGATACCGGGAAGCTCAACGGTGACGAAACGATCGCCGGCCGCGTACTTCTCGAACGGCCGCCAGGGGAAGACTTTGCGGTAGGACGCCACGAGACTTCCGTCGGGTGCGAAAACCGGCGCGGTGTTGAACAATTCGCCGTTCTCCCCCCGCTCACACAGCGAGCCGGGAACCAGCCAGGTGTCGGCGTCGCGGGCCACCTCACCGAGGGCGGCGCACAGGGGGCCGTCGAGTGGTTCGGCGGCCGCGTCCAGCATGTCGGTGTCCTCGGTGCCGAACAGGTGAATCTCGGGATAGACGATCAGCGCCGGGCCCGTCACCGCTGACCGCACCCGAAGCACGTCGTCGGCGAATTGGGCGACGGTGTCCTCCCGACCGAATACCGGCAGGCCGGCCACGTCGAGCGGCGCGGCCTGGACCGCGGCCACCGTGATGGTTCCGGACACAGGACCTCCGACGCGTTAATAACCCAGAATGAGCGAATTAGCGGAGATATTAGTTCAGCTTGAACAAATAGGGCAATAGCTGACGTACCCTGAGGCCCATGACGTTGCAGGTCGGTGAGGCGCATCCGGCGCTGAGCGCCCCCGCCGTCGCGGGCATCACTCGACTGAGCGCAGCCGACACGGTGCGGGCCCGCCTCGAGCTGGCCATGGAGCTGGGGCTCATGGCCAGCGGGGAACGGCTGCCCGCCGAGCCCGACATCGCCGGAGCCCTCGACGTCAGCGTCGCCACTGTCCGCCGGGCTCTGCAGACGATGGCCGATGAGGGCCTGGTGATCCGCCGTCGCGGCCGAGCCGGCGGGACCTTCGTCAGCGGTGTCCAGGCCACGCCGGCAACCGATCGCCCGTCGGCCACGTACCGCGCCGATGCCCTCGAGGTGCGGCGCCTCATCGACCTGCGAGCACTGGCCGAGGACGCCCTCAGTACCGCTGCGGCTCACGCCGCCACCGACGCGCAACTCGATGAGCTCGCGGCGATCGTCGCCGAGGCCGCCGCGGCCACCGACTGGACCCGCTTCCACCGTGCCGATCAGCGGTTCCACGAAACAGTCGCGGCGGCAAGCGGTCTCGACTGGGCCATGCACACCTACTGCGACGTCCTGCACAGGCTGTACCGCTATTTCATTCCGTACCCGATCGACTACCTGCACCAGTCCAACCTCGAGCACGCGCAACTGGTGGAGGCGCTGCGCCGACGCGACAGCCGGGCGGCCTCACAGATTGCCCGCAATCATGTGCTGTCGTTGCACAACACGATGTACGTCGGTTTGCCGCAGCCGGCAACCGGGCGTGACTAGCTGCGTGCGGCCGGCTCTTCGACCACGGTGACCACCGAATCGTCGACATCGCGCGGGGCCCGCGACGTCTGCCAAGCGCGAACCACCAGGAATGCCCACCCCGCCACGATGAGCGTGTAGATCCCGGTGGACCACGGCCAGTGGACGCCGAAGTAGTGCACCAATTTCTGGCTGTTGGTCAGCAGGATCACCCCACCGACAGCGGTGCCGAGCAGCGCCGGGTTCACCCGGCTGACCAGCCAGGCGGCCACGGGCGCGGCGATCACGCCGCCGACCATGAGACCGAGCACCACGGGCCAGTTCTCCAGGAACTCCTGACGCAGCCCGATCAGGAAGCCGATCGACGCCGAGACCGACACCAGGAACTCCGAGGCGCTCACCGAACCGATCACCGTGCGCGGAGCGGTCTTGCCCCGGGACAGCAGCGTGCTGGTGGTCACCGGGCCCCAGCCGCCGCCGCCCGATGCGTCGATGAACCCGCCGAACAATCCCAGTGGGGCAAGGAACTTCGCGCTGTGACTGGTGCCGTGCTCCCCCAGCGTCAGCGGCCGGCCCAGCGAGAAACGCAACAGCACGTAGACACCGATGCCCAGCAGGATCGCGGCCATCAGCGGTGCGGCCGATTCCGTCGACAGCGACGACAACACCGTGGCACCCGCGAAGGCACCCGCGGCACCCGGCAGGCCGAGTTTGGCCACCATGGGCCAGTCGATGTTCTTGAACCGCCAATGCGACACCGCCGACGCCAGCGTGGTGCCGACCTCGGCCAGGTGCACCGCGGCGCTGGCCTGTGCCGAGGCCACGCCGCTGAGCACCAGCAGCGTCGAGGCGGTGACGCCGAAGGCCATCCCGAGCGCCCCGTCGACCAATTGGGCCCCGAGGCCGACGAGCGTGAAGATCAGTAGCGAACGCACAGGTTCGGCTGCTTTCGATTAGTGGTCGCAAGCGACCTGACGGACTGACGGGCGCGGATCAGCGGCGCGCGCGACACCATTCGTCGAAAGCCATCAAACGGCGTGAGGGCCAGAACGGCTCGAGAGCAGCCAGGGCAGACGGTGCGGTGCGGTAAGCACGTTCAGCCACCGGTCATCCCTTCCCTCGCGTTGAGCCAGATTCGCAAAGCTTACTAGAGCCTCGCCGACGTCACGTCGACGACCTCACACCGTCAACAACCGGTACAACCCGATCAATCCCACCACCACGATCACCGCGCGCAACGCGTTCGGCGACAGCCGGCGGCCGTAATGCGCCCCGAGGAACCCGCCGACCAAGGAACCAGCGGCGATCAGGCCGGCCGCGGCCCAGCTGATCCGGTCAAACGCGACGATCGTGTAGGCCAGCGCCGCCACGATGTTGACCAACAGGGACAGCAGGTTCTTGGCGGCGTTCATCCGCTGGATCGACTCGGGTAGCAGGGCGCCCATCACCGCGATCAACAGGATGCCCTGGGCCGCGGTGAAATAGCCGCCATAGATACCGACGGCGAATGTGCCGATCACCAGAATGGCCATCCGGCGCGGGCTCACATGGTCGGCGGACTGGCCGGTCGCCTCGGCGCGCTGCCGGGCCCATGCCTGGATCCGCGGGCCGACCACCACCAACACCAGTGCCAGGATCAGCAGCACCGGCACCACCGTGACGAACACCTTCTCCGGCAGATGCAGCAGCAGCCAGGAGCCCAGCCCGGCGCCGATCAGCGAGCCCGGGATCTGCCAGCGCAGCCTCTTCCACTGCCCACGCAGTTCGCGGCGATAACCCCAGGTGCCCGACACCCCGCCGGCCACCAGGCCAATCGCATTCGACATCGTCGAGGTAACGGGCGGATAGCCGAGTGCCACCAGGGTGGGAAAGGTGATCAGCGTGCCGGAACCGACGATGGCGTTGATCGCACCCGCTCCGACACCGGCCAACGCGATCAGGATCATGTGGGTGACGGACACTTGGGCCACCCTATCGGCCCGACGTGCTAGTGGTCCGTCTGTGAATTAATACGGTAGTTTGTAGTATGCCCGTTATGACAGCTGCCGCGTTGCCGGTCAGCGA
>NZ_LZJD01000054.1:0-2202 GCF_001666875.1 Mycobacterium sp. E802 | reverse complement strand
AGGTTGCCGGCCGGTATTTGCGGTAGAGAGCCACGGAAGAAGGCTACCGACTGCCTCTGACGTCGTCCCGATGCCCGTTGACTTTGAAACCACGCACACCGCTACTCGCACAAATGCGGCGTCAGTTCCAAGTCAACGCAGGAGGTGCTCGGTCGCGGCCAGCAGTGCACAGGTGGCCAGGCCGTCGATCGCCTCACGCACATCGGGCAGCGACGGGAAGGTCGGCGCGACGCGGATGTTCTTGTCGTCGGGGTCCTTGCGATACGGGAAGGCCGAACCCGCCTCGGTCACCGCGATCCCGGCGTCCTTGGCCAGCGCGACGGTGCGTTTCGCGGTGCCGGGCCACACGTCGAGGCTGACGAAGTAACCGCCCTTGGGGTCGGTCCACGACGCGATCTTCGACTCCCCCAGCCGCTCCTCGAGGATTTCGGCGACGAGGGCGAATTTGGGGGCGATCACTGCCCGGTGGCGCTGCATCTGCAGCCGCACGCCGTCGGCGTCACCGAAGAACCGCGCGTGGCGCAGCTGGTTGACCTTGTCCGGGCCGATCGTCTTCTTGCCCGCATGCTGCAGGTACCAGGCGATGTTGCCCAGCGAGCCACCCAGGAAGCTGACGCCGGCTCCGGCGAAGGTGATCTTGGAGGTCGAGGCGAACACCAGCGGGCGGTTCGGGTTACCGGCCGCCTCGGCCAGACCCAACACGTCGACCTGGCGGATGAACTCGTCGGTCAGGGTGTGCACGGCGTAGGCGTTGTCCCACATCAACCGGAAATCGCTTGCCGCCGTCCGCATTTGGACCAACCGGCGGACGTTTTCCCACGAATAGGTGGCCCCGGTCGGGTTGCCGAAGACCGGCACACACCACATGCCCTTGATCGCCGGGTCGGCCGCGACGAGCTCCTCGATCAGGTCGACGTCGGGCCCGTCCTCGCGCATCGGCACCGCGATCATCTCGATCCCGAAGGACTCGGTGATGGCGAAATGCCGGTCGTATCCGGGCGACGGGCACAGGAACTTCACCACAGGTTCTTGGACCCAGGGCCGCACCGAGTCCACCCCGCCGTGCAGCAGCGAGAACACGATGACGTCGTGCATCATCTCCAGGCTCGCGTTGTTGCCCGCGATCAGGTTCTGCACCGGGATGCCGAGCAGCTCACCGAAGATCTCGCGAAGTTCGGGCAGCCCGTGCAGACCGCCGTAGTTGCGGGTGTCGGCGCCCTGACGGTCACGGAAGTTCTCGCCGGGCAGGCTCAGCAGCGCGTTGGACAGATCCAACTGCTCGGGAGCCGGCTTGCCGCGGGTCAGGTCCAGGCTCAACTTCTTGGCCTGCAGTTCCGCATAGTTGCGCTGCTGGAGTTCGTGTTGCGCGAGCAGCTCCTCGCGGCCGAGGGACTGGAACGACACCGCGCGCCTTTCACCGGTTGAAGAACGTAAGGGGACCCCGCGCACCCGCCAGAGCCCGTTGACCCTTGCTGCCTTCCGGCCCTGGGGGAGTTCACAGGATGGACGCCGCGCGGGGTCCAAGGCGAGTGTAATACCCGTCCCTCTCCCCGGCGTTTCGGGACTGCTTCGGGCGTCCGCTACGATTGCCGACGGAGGATTCGCCTAGTGGCCTATGGCGCTCGCCTGGAACGCGGGTTGGGTTAACAGCCCTCAGGGGTTCAAATCCCCTATCCTCCGCGCTCGGGTCCGGGGTGCGACCTGCTGAATCACCGGAATTCAGCGGTTCGCACCCCGGCCCAATTAAGCACCCCGAGGAGGAGTATGGGCCGCACCGTCGCGGTGATCGTGCACGCATCGATCTCGATCGTGGCCGCCGGCCTGTATTTCTTCTTCGTCATCCCGCGCTGGTACGAACTCATGGGCGACACCCCCCAGACGCTGGGGTTGATTCTGCGCATCGTGACCGGCGTGCTGATCGGCCTGGCCGCCCTGCCGGTGGTCTTCACCCTGCAACGGACCAGGCGTCCCGAGCTGGCCACGCCGCAGCTGGCGCTTCGCCTTCGCACCACCTCGATCGCCTTCCATGTGCTGGCGGCAGTGCTGATCGTGGGCACCGCGGTCGCCGAGATCTGGATGTCGCTGGATACGTTCGGGCCGTGGCTGTTCGGGATCTACGGCGCGGCCGCCGCGATCGCGCTGCTCGGCATCTTCGCCTTCTATCTGGCCTTCGTCGCCGAGCTGCCGCCGCCACCGCCGAAG
>NZ_LZJD01000053.1:0-86927 GCF_001666875.1 Mycobacterium sp. E802 | reverse complement strand
TACGTGGAAGTACCTGAGTGTGGACCGCTCGGTCGGCGACAGTGTGTCAGTGAGCCTGGAAAAGGAATGCGCCAGGCATGCTTCGAACGGTCCATGCATCACTTCCGGGGAGAGCCGGCACATGCTGTTGAACTATCTGACCGGTCATCCGGTCGACGTTCCGCCTGGCGCATTCCTTTTCCAGGCTCACTGACACACTGTCGCCGACCGAGCGGTCCACACTCAGGTACTTCCACGTATTTCGCGGCACCCCGTCGGCGCCGGGTACAGGCCAGGCGCCGAGCTGGTCACCGGTGACTGCGTCGTGGGCCAGCACCCGCAGTTTGATCATGTCCGGGGTAGAGCAGTCATTGACCGTGACCAGCCGACTGCCGATATCGGCGATTCGCACCGTGTAGGGCTCATCCAAGCTGGACACGGTGTCTAGCGGCCCGTCCCCGCACGCCGCCGGATTCGGAATCTCCCACCGCTGCTGGCCGGTGCGGGCGTTGAACCCCTTCCAGGACTCCTCCCCGCGCTCCACGAACGAGGTGAACGAGGCACCTTCATCGATATCGAGCGCGTTCCACATCGCCAGGTCATGCGATGCCCACAACTGCTCACCGGTAACGGCATCCAACCCCACCACCTCCGGAGCCCTGCCACGCTTATCGTCGCCGGCGAACCCGACCACCACAACTGTGTCATCGTCGTAGACACGCACCCGCGTCATCGGTTGATCCGGGCCGCGACCGTAATGCCACCGCGCTGCCCCCGCATTGTCATACGCAATCAACACAGGAGTGGAACCGTCCTTCGCCCAGTACGGCGTCCACACAATGAACCCCGCCCCTGCCGCGTCGACACGCGGCCGGAAGTACGGCACCGACAGCCGAAACTGCTCTTGCCCAAGAATTTCTGGCTCTAGGGGAATGTCGACCGGGGCTGCGGTCGTGGCATCAACCGGATCGTACTCATTGGGAGCAGCGACCGCGGCCACGCCCACCACGATCATCGCGATGCCGCTGGCCGCCGCCGTAGCCAACCCAGCTCTGTTGCTCTGCAGCGATAGCCATGGCACGCCGACGAGCAAGCAGCCCACGATCGTCGCACCGACCACCACACCAACGAGCCAAATCCTCGGCCCACTCGCGGCGAAGTCGCTCGCCCCAACCCCGACCACGACATACCCGACCGCCACGCCCACACCCCCCACGACGGCGGCGACACGCACCCACACCGACCCACGGGCACGCGCCAGCAGCCGCCACATGGTCAAGGCAGCGACCGCCGCAGCCACTGCCGCCGTCGCCCAAACCACCACCACCGCTGTGGATGCCGCTTCATCACACGCCGCGGTAGAGCAATAAGGCGAGCTCGTACCCAACGCGCCGTAGGCGGCGACACCCACGGCGCCGAGCAGCAGCCCGACACCCACGCCTGCGACGATCCACCCGAACCAGCCACCACCCGCCGCTCGGCGCTGCGCATTCCCTGGCGGGGGCGTCTCCCCGCCGTGCGGATAGGTAGAACCAAAGGAATACGGAGACGGAGGCAAACTCACACCAGGATCGTAAAGCGGTCGCTGGGCGGTCCGCGTGAGCGACGAGCACGCGGTGACCGATCCAGCTAACCGCAACAGCCCAGGTGCGGCCGCGTTAGTGCTATACAAGCGACATGTCAGTGCCTGATGCGACCGACGGGCTGCCCGCAACCCCGGGAATCACCGACCGCGGCATGCGCGGCCCTGTACCCGAGGCAGTCCCGCTCGAAACCAAAGTTTGGTATTCGACACCCTTTGGCGATACCAAGGATGGCCGCCAGAGGCTGTTCCTGCTCGAGCGCAGCGGTGTTCGGTTCTTTCCGGTGTTTCGGAGCATCGAGAGCATGAAAGAGTTCTACGACAAGGCGAATCGTGCGGCGTACATGGTGCTTGAGGGTGACATCAAAAGCATTCTCCAGCTCAACCGTTCGATCGAACCGATGAAAACTGCGTGGATCGTGGTCGATCCGTTGAGCCAACATCCGGTTGAAATACCGCCTACCACTTGAACATCGCGCGACGACGAAGCCGCAGGTGGCCGTAGCTGGTCCGGAAAATCAACGGGTGATGATGACGGGGGTAATCGCCCCCTCGCGAATTTCCTTGTCACTGGTGGCAATCGTGAGCCCTCGACGCATGGCCTGAGCGACGATCATGCGGTCGAATGGATCACGGTGCTCCCAGTTGAGTTGGCCGGCCAGCGCAGCGTCCGCCGAATCGATCGGCAGATCCACGGCTCCCATCGCCTCAAGAATGTCCGACCAGCTCGAGAGCAGCGCGGTGCCATCGAGTCGGCCAAGGCGCGTCTTTGTCGCGATTTCCCACGCCGAAGCCGCAGAAACAAATAACGCGTTCGTCGGATCTTCCAGGATGTTCAGAGCCGCCGGCAGCACCTGGTCCGGTGACTTCACCAGCCACAGCACCGCGTTGGTGTCGAGAAGAATCGCGGTCACGAGCTGAGGCCCTCCCACGCGTCGAGTTCGCCGGATGGCAGCGGCTCGTCGAAGTCTTGCGGGATCTGGATGCCGGGGAACTGCCCGAAGGTCCGCCCCCGCGGAGCAATGGGCGATAGCACGGCGACGGGGCGGCCATGGGACGTGATCGTGACGGAGACCCCAGTCGCCTCGACCTCGGCCAGAAGGGCGTTCAGCTTGGCTTTCGCCTCCGTGCTGGTGACCGTCTTCATCCAGCCGAGTTTAGAACCAGTCGGACTAGTGGAACTAGTCTTCCCGGACGGGAAGTTTTGAAAGTATTGACGGCGGCAATCCGCTATCGGGTGCAAGAACTTTGAGCGCGAATCGGTTTTTTGCCCCCGACCTGGGTACACTGGGCAAACTAGAACACGTTTCATTTGACCTCAGGGGGACTCTGTGGCCGCAACCGACATCGACCCGTCCGAAATCACGAAGTGGGATCCGGGTCTGACCGAGAAGGTCATGGGCTTCCTGCGGCCGCTGATCAAGGGCTATCACCGTGCCGAGGTCCGTGGGTTGGACAGTTTTCCCAACGGCGGCGCGCTGGTGGTGTCGAACCATTCCGGTGGCTTGTTCGCGTTGGACGTTCCGGTATTCGCCACGGGTTTCTACGAGAAGTTCGGCTACGAACGGCCGGTGTACACGCTCAGTCACGACATGTTGATGACCGGACCGACGGCGGCCTTCTTCAAGAAGACCGGCTTCATCCGGGCCAACCACGAGAACGCCGACGAGGCCCTGCGCTCGGGCGGTGTCGTCGTCGTGTTCCCCGGCGGTGACTACGACGTGTACCGGCCCACCCTCTCGGCCAACCAGATCGACTTCGCCGGCCGCACCGGTTATGTCAAAGCCGCGATCAACGCCGGCGTACCGATCGTGCCCATGGTCGGAATCGGCGGTCAGGAAACTCACTTCTTCCTGTCCCGGGGTACGGGGGTGGCCAAGGCACTCGGCCCCATCGCACGCCTGGCCCGCACCAAGATCGTGCCGGTCTCCTTCGGCTTCCCGTTCGGCTTGTCGGCGGTACTTCCGCTCAATGTGCCGTTGCCGTCCAAGATCGTGATGAAGACGCTGCCGCCGATCGACATCGTCGCCGAGTTCGGCGACGACCCGGACATCGACGAGGTCGACGCTCATGTCCGTCGGGTCATGCAGCGGGCCCTCGATGAGTTGGCCGAACAGCGTCGGTTCCCGGTGATCGGCTGAACCGTGGGACCTCTTGATCTGCTGACCGGGCCGCTGGACCGGGTCACCGATGCCGTCGGGATGGTCACCACCATGCGCCGGGCCGGGTTGATCGCGCCGATGCGGCCGGACAAGTATCTGCGCATCGCTGCCGCGATGGCTCGCGAGAACATGAGTGTCACTTCAGGTTTCGCGGCCGCCGCACAACGGTGCCCGAATCGGCCGGGCCTGGTCGACGAACTCGGCACGCTGACCTGGCAACAGGTCGACCAGCAGGCCGACGCCTTGGCGGCCGGCCTGCAGGCTTTGCCGGCCGGTGAGCCGAAGGTGCTGGGCATCATGGCCCGTAACCACCGTGGCTTCGTGCTGTCGCTGATCGCCGCGAACCGCATCGGTGCCGACGTGCTGCTGCTCAACACCTCGTTCGCCGGCCCGGCGATGGCCGAGGTGGTCGAACGCGAGTCGGTGGATGCCGTCATCTACGACGAGGAGTTCGCCGAGATCGTCGACCGCGCACTGGCGGACCGCCCGTCGACCACCCGGATCGTGGCCTGGACCGACACCCACGTGCACGACGTCACGGTCGCCAAGCTGGTCGAAGAACATCGCGGGACCGAGCCGCGGCGCTCGAGCGAGAAAAGCAAAGTGATCCTTCTGACGTCGGGAACGACCGGAACACCCAAGGGCGCCAAGCATTCCGGTGGTGGGCCGGAAGTGCTCAAGTCGATCCTGGATCGCACCCCGTGGCACACCGAGGAGCGGGTGGTGATCGTTGCGCCGATGTTCCACGCCTGGGGTTTCTCCCAGCTGGCCTTCGCGGCGTCGATGGCCTGCACGATCGTCACCCGACGCAAGTTCGATCCGGAAGCCACCCTCGAGCTCGTCGACCGGCACCGGGCCAAGGGCCTGTGTGTGGTGCCGGTGATGTTCGACCGGATCATGGAACTGCCCGAGAATGTGTTGCGCCGCTATGACGGTCGCTCGCTGCGGTTCGCCGCGGCGTCGGGTTCGCGGATGCGTCCCGACGTCGTCACCGCGTTCATGGACCGGTTCGGCGACATCATCTACAACAACTACAACGCCACCGAGGCCGGCATGATCGCCACCGCGACACCTGCCGATCTGCGCGCCGCGCCCGATACTGCGGGGAAACCCGCCGAGGGCACCGAGATCCGCATTCTGGACGCCGAGTTCAACGAGGTTCCCACCGGCGAGGTGGGCACCATCTACGTACGCAACTCGACACAGTTCGACGGCTACACCTCCGGCACCACCAAGCAATTCCACGACGGGTTCATGTCCTCGGGCGATGTCGGCTATCTGGACGAGGCGGGTCGGTTGTTCGTGGTCGGCCGCGACGACGAGATGATCGTCTCCGGCGGCGAGAACGTGTACCCGATCGAGGTCGAGAAGGTCCTGGCCGGCCATCCCGAGGTTGCCGAGGCCGCGGTGATCGGTGTCGACGACGAGCAGTTCGGGCAACGGCTGGCAGCGTTTGTGGTGCTGTCCGGCTCCGACGCCCCCACCAGCCCGGATGACTTGAAAGCGTATGTTCGAGAGAACCTGGCCAATTACAAGGTGCCGCGGGAGATCGCCGTCCTCGACGAGTTGCCGCGCAACAGCACCGGCAAGATCGACCGACGCGCGCTCCAGGAGAAGGTGAATGGCTGAACGCCAACCCGGTCTGAGAAGGCGACTGCTCACGGCGGCCGCCGAGTTGCTCAACGCTGCGAACGCAGTGAAACCGCTCGGCCGCAAGGGTTACAGCACCATTCCGGCCTTCGCGTTCGGTTGGCCGACCTCGGAGAACGCGCCGCTGGTGATCACGGTGTCGGCGCTGGATGCGGTGCGACGCGCCATCCGCGGCGATTACCGCTCCACGGGTGGACGAATCTCGTTGATGCTCAAAGCAATCTCCTGGGTATTGTTGGTGCTGGTGCACCGCCGCAACGTGCAGTCCCGGCCGTATTTCGAAGATCCGGTACACGAGGCCCTGGCCGAGGAGTATCCGACGGCGCTGCGGCCGTTGCGCCGCGGCGAGGTGTACTCCACGTCGATGAGCCGGCGCCGCTACGCACGTGAGACCGTGCATTACGGCCCGCACCGGGCCAACCTGGCCGATATCTGGATGCGCCCGGACCTACCGCGTGACGGCAAGGCCCCCGTGCTGCTGCAGGTTCCGGGCGGGGCCTGGATGATCGGTATGCGCCGGCCGCAGTCCTATCCCCTGATGAGCTACCTGGCCGAGCAGGGCTGGATCTGCGTGTCGATCGGTTACCGCATCAGCCCGCGACACCCGTGGCCCAACCACATCATCGACGTGAAGCGGGCGCTGGCCTGGGTGAAGGAGAACATCGCCGAGTACGGCGGTGACCCCGACGCGGTGTGCATCACGGGTGGATCGGCAGGCGGGCATCTGACGGCGCTGGCCGCGCTGACCCCCAACGATCCCAAGTGGCAGCCAGGTTTCGAAGATGCCGACACCTCGGTGGCCGCCGCGGTGCCGGTCTACGGCCGTTACGACTGGTTTTCCACCACCGGCCCCGGCCGGGCCGAGTTCATGGAGATCCTGGAACGGCTGATCGTCAAGATTCCGCTGGGCACCGACGACCAGGTGTACCGCGATGCCTCGCCGATCACCCTCGTACATCCCGACGCCCCACCGTTTTTCGTGCTGCACGGGACCAACGACTCACTCATCCCGGTGGTCGAGGGTCGTGAGTTCGTGGAAGCCCTGCGCAACGTGTCGAAGTCACCGGTGATCTATGCCGAGATTCCGCATGCCCAGCACGCGTTCGACTTCTTCGGTTCACCACGCGGGCACTACACGGCCGACGCGGTCGCGAAGTTCCTGACGTGGGCGCGGGTCTGGGCGGCACGGAAATAGCTGAGCAGTAGCTGGGCCGAAATTAGTTTCGCCGGGCCGGTTTCGGTGCGGCGAGCTCACGTAAGGCCGCCAAGAACAGCTCGTCCATCCGCGGGCTCAGCTCGCCCAACGTGGCAGCACTGGCATGACTGGCTGCGCCGAAAACCTGATCGAGTGCGTCGGCGTCGGCATCCGCACCGATGGACAGGCACAGGCAGGCCACCCCATCGGCTCTGAGTTCCTCGAGGGCCTTGGCGGCGTCGGCCCGAGCGTAGTGGCCTTCGTAGCCGTCGTCGTAGGGGTAGCCGTCGGAGAGCACGATCAACAGCCGATTCGGCGTTCCGGCTTGAGTTTTCAGGATCTCGCCGGCGCCCCGGATACCGGCCCCCAACCGGGTATAGCCGAACGGCTGCAGCCGGCTGAGCCGGGCCCGTTCGGCGGCCCCGAAGCGGTGGCCGAAGGTCTTGACGGCCAGCAGGTGCACCGCGCGACGCCCCTGTGAGCGAAATCCGTACACCGCGACGCGGTCGCCGAGCTCCTCGAGCGTCACGGCGAGCGTCGCAGCCGCACGGCGTTGGTGTTCATGGACGGCGAGGCCGTCGCCGTCGGCGTCGGACGCCGATCCCGATGCGTCGACGAGGATGAGGACCCCGAGATTGCGAGCAAGCTTGCGGCGCTGGGTGTACACATGCTCGGGTGGTGAATAGCCTGAGCGCAGATCGACGAACAGATCGATCAACGCCTCGGTGTCCACGTCGTCGCCGTCGGCGCGGGCGCGCAACACTTTCGGGCCGAGGCCTACTCGCGCCAGTCTGCGTCGCAGCACCGCGTCACACATCACACCGACGGCTGAGACGTCGACCGTGGCGGTGACGGGAAAGTCGATTACACGGCACCACTCTTCTCGATACCGGTCACCGAAGACATCCCATTCCGGATACCACGCGCCACCGACGGCGAGCGCTGCAACAGGCTTCTCGGCACCGGTGAAGTGAATCGGGGTCGGTACGGGACGCGCATTCACCCCGGCGCGCGATGTCCGTCGGATCGATCCGACGCCCAACTCCGCACCGGCACCCTCACTTTCGGACGAGCGAGAACTGCCGAACAGCGAGCGCAAGAATCTCGCGGGCGCCTGCGCGCCGATGGGAACCTCGAACAGCTTGAGGATCCAGCTCTTCTCGGCCGGTCCGCCGTCGTCGTCATCGTCCTGAACCATCTCGGACGGGTCGGGTTGCGCGGCGTTCATCCGGACGTCGGCATCGGTGGCCCGCGACCCCGGCTCACCGCCGATGCGGGCGCGGATCAGTGTGGACGGTTTGATGGTCCCGAACCACTCCGGTGGTGCGTCGAGTGTGGTTCTGCCCAAGGCAATGTGCAGCGATTCCTCCGAATTGGTGGACTGCGCAGCGCAGGCGGGACAGACCGCAGCCGCCAGGGCAACGCGCGGGCTGAGCTCGGCAAGGACGCGGTGGCCTTCCAGCGTCAGGTAGCGGCGGGTCGCCACAGGCCGGGCCCGCAGCCGCTTGACGTACTGACCTTCGAGACTGCCGGCTCCCAGAAGCGCACTCTGGACCAGCACTTCGCGACGCTGCCGGTCCGGGTCGGCATTTGCCGACACGAAGATGATCTGGCCGTCGGTGTAGGACAATTCGTCTGCCCGGGCCACGGCGACGTCGACCGGCCGCCCGGCGAGGAAACCGGCCAGGAACCGAAAGTGGTGCGGCTCGGGGTAACCGATGTTCACCGTGACAGGACGGCGTCGACGAGTTCCCCGAGACCCCGGATCACATCGGGATCGTCCGAGAGCACCTCCACCACCGCGGACTGGATCGCGTCGCGCAGACTGAGACCTTCGGCGACCAGCCCGCCGGCGAGGATCAGCATGCGGGTCGAGGCCACCTCGCTCAGTGCCGAGCCGTCCAGACCTCGGATGGCGTTTCCGAGCCGGACCAGCGATTCCGCAGTGGTGGAGTCGATCCCGGCCTCGTGGGCCACGATCTGGGTCTCGGTCTCGGCGGCCGGGAAGTCCAGGCTGATTGCGACAAAGCGTTGTCGGGTCGAGTCTTTGAGGCTTTTGAGGATGCTCTGGTAGCCGGGGTTGTAGGAGATCACCAGTTGAAAGCCCGGCGCCGCGGGCAGCGTGGTGCCGAGCCGGTCGATGGGCAGTTCGCGTCGGTGATCGGCGAGCGGATGGATGACCACCGTCGTGTCCTGCCGCGCCTCCACGATCTCGTCGAGATAGCAGATGGCACCCTCGCGTACCGCTCTGGTCAACGGGCCGTCCACCCAGACGGTTTCACCGCCCTTCAAAAGGAAGCGGCCCACCAGATCCGCCGATGTCATGTCCTCATGGCCGGCCACCGTGATGAGCTCACGACCGAGTTCGTGCGCCATCGCCTCGACGAAACGCGTCTTCCCGCACCCGGTGGGACCTTTGAGCAACACCGGCGCGCCGCGGCGGGCGGCCGCGCGGAAGATCTCGATCTCCCCACCCCCGGCCCGGTAGTACGGCGACGGGGCACCCGCTTCACCGATCGGCCGAATCTTACTGACCGTCATCGTTGTTCGCCCGTTGGATCGGCACGACCGGCGGGATGGTCACGCCTTGCGGCAGGACCAGTTCACCCTCGTGGTTGATGTAGCCCGAACGGTGGGTCGGTAACGGCAGGTCGGGGTTCGGGCACGGTCGGTCGGTCCCTTCGCCGCAGATGCCGGGATTGAAGTAGGAACGCTTCTGCACATCCTCCGGCCACGGATCGGCCTGCGTGCCGAGCCAGGTCGCGGGAACGTTGTAGAACAGGAAGAAGCATGCGCTGACACCGCCGAAGATGGCCAGGAAGCGGACGAACTGTTGTTTGACAAACCCGCCGCGGACCCGGTCGATCCCCCGTTCGACCAGGGTGCGGCCGCGGTCGTCGGTGAAGAAGCGCAGGCAGACAAGCGCCGTCTGGACCCCGCCCCACATGAAGCCCTCGTAGATCGGCCACTGGTAGTAGGTGCCGGCGTTGAACGACAAGGACTGGATGGCACCGGGATAGGAGTAGAACCCGATCGGCAACATGATCAGGGCCTCCATGACGAAGTCGAAGACGATCGCGATCGCATAGGTGACCAAGACCAACCGCAGATTGCTGATCGCCGGCCAACGGTTCTTGATCTTGCGCATGATCGCGCAGCCGACGATGGTGAGCAGCAGGACACCGTAGGCGTAGCCGGGGATGTTGGTCAGCAGCGGTTCGGGCACCGTATGGCCCGGTTCCTCGTGCGCCACCCAACCCGGGAAGTACGGTGCCCATGACCCCTGGTTGAACAGCCAGGCGTTGTACGTGCACCAGGTGCTGTAGTAGTTGAGCATCGGATCCTGGAACATCATCAGGCCCATCGACACCAGGAGCATGCCGTCGAGCGTGATGCGCCGCTCCCGCAGCCACGGCCGAATAATGAAGAACCACAACGCGAATGGCAGACCCACCCAGAGCACGACGGCGTTGGCGATCAGCGGGATCTTCATGTACATCGGTGGTTCGCTCGGCCCGCCCGGCACCGACTCGAAATATGGCCCGGTCACCCACCGGGTGAACACATACAACGTCACCAGCAGGAACGCGCCGCCGACGGTCGCCCAGATTCGGTACGCGTTCGACGACGGCGGGCCCTGCTTGTCGAGTTCGGCGATGCCACCGACCGATTCGGTGACGGCGGGCTTCTTGGACAGATCACTCATGTTCGGTTTCCCCTTGGCGATCGTGGAGGCATTCGGCGGAACGCGGCCAACCGATGCGGTAAATATACTCGTCGGTATCTGAGATTCCAATAGGTTACTCAGATTCTGTGGCAGACTTTTGCCATGGCTGAGCGCTGGACCCGCGAACGCAGACTTGAGCACACCCGCTCAGTGCTGCTCGATGCCGCCGAAGAGGTATTCGCCGAAAGAGGTTTTGCGCCAGCCACTCTGGACGACATCGCGCGGGCCGCCGGTTACACCAAAGGTGCGATCTACAAGCACTTCGCCACCAAGGAAGACCTGTTCCTGGCGGTGAGTGACCGTTACTGGCGGCGGTATTTCGACAACTTCGCCGAGGTGATGTCGAGCGCGAAGCAGGTCGGTGTCCACGAACGCGACGAGATCGCCACGCGTTGGCGCCAGCTGAGCCAGGACCGCGGCGCCGAGCATGCCGCGTTGGGCCACGAGTTCACGCTCTACCTCCGCAGAAACCCGGAATCACGGGATCGCGTCGCGGCCAAGCGATCCGAGGTGGTCGACGCGCTGGCGACCTTCATCGTCGAGGGCATCGAGAAACTCGGTGGCACATTGTTGATCCCGCCGAAGACCTTTGCGCAGGTGCTTATCGCCACCAGCGATTCGGTGGTGCTGGGCAGCGAGCTCGATGACGTCGACCTCTATCGGCCGATCGTCGACATGTACGTGTCGGCGATCAAGCTGCCATGACTCAGTCCCGCCGACGCTACGGTTCTTGGCGTCATTCGCCGGAATTTGGGCGATAAACCGTAGTCTCGGCGCAGGAGTTGGGCGCGCCCTAGAAGACGCGCACCTGACCTTCGAGCACCGGCACGGTCTCGGGGAGCTTATAGGTCTGAATTCCGTTGCGGAACATCACATTTTCGCGGGCGTGCTCGGGCAGGTGTTTGACCAGCCAGCGCGGATCGTCGTAGGTCCAGTGCGGGTAGTCCGACGAGAACAGCAGGATCTTGTCGCACTCCATCCACTCGAACGCCCGCGACAGCTCGGTCTTGTCCTCCGGATAGTCCAGGGGCTGGGTGGTGAACTTGATGTGGTCCTTGACGTATTCGCTCGGCTTGCGCTTGATGTCCATCCAGCTCTTGCGCGCCTCGTAGATCGCATCCATCCGCCACATCAACGGCAGGATCCAGGTAAACGCATGCTCGACGAACACGATGCGCAGCGTCGGGAACCGGTCGAACACCCCGTCGAAGATCAGGCTCATCACCTGGTTGGCCGCCAACAACGAATACGTGACCATGAAATCGTGGTTGTAGCTGGGGAACCCGACCGGCGGGATCGGCAGTTCCTCGTACTCGCCGCGGGACAGATGGCAGCTCACCGTGATGTCGTGCCTGGTGGCCGCGGCCCAGATCGGGTCGTACTTCGGATCGCCCCACGACGGCCGCGGCTCCGCCTTGATCAGGATCTGCGCCATGTACGGATGGCCGGCCCACCGTTCGATCTCCTGCGCGCCGAGCTCGGGGGCTTCGACGGCCAGGCAGATCGAGCCGCGCCAGCGTTCGTGCCAGTTGTTGTGGGAATCGAGCCAGTGGTTGGCCTGCCAGTCGTTGAGCGCACAGTTCATCACGTGGTTGGCCTCGGGAATGTGCGCCGAGTACGCCGCGGGCTCGAGGATGGCGATGTCGGCGCCGGCCTCCATGATCAACTGCCGGAAGGCGAGGTCAGGATCACTGCCGGCGAATTCACCGTCGGCCGGGAAGGAATCGGTGCGCATGGCGTAGGCGTGCGCGTAGTCGGGGGCGTCGTAGTAGATGAGATCGCCCACGTCGTGCGAACCGAAATACCGGGTGCGCCACGGCTCGGGCAGGTACTGGCCCAGGTCCCCGCGTCGGGGCACGGGATGCACATCGGAATCGACGCAGCGGACCGCGATGCGTTCGGTGGCCGGAATCCTCGGCGAAGCTGTGACGGTCATGCTCGTCCCCTCAACGTGCGGGTGCGACGGCGATGGACTTGGCCTCGAGGTAACCGTCGAGACCTTCGCGGCCCAGCTCCCGGCCGTACCCGCTGTCCTTGACGCCGCCGAACGGTGCGAACGGATCCATTGTGTATCCCTGGTTTACCCCGAAAGTGCCGGTTTGTACACGGTCGGCGATGCTCACGCCGCGATCGGTGTCGGCGGTCCACACCGAGCCGGCCAGGCCGTAGTCGGAGTCGTTGGCGATCGCGACGGCGTCGTCCTCGTCCCGGTAGCCGATCACGGTGAGCACCGGGCCGAAGATCTCCTCGCGGGCGATGCGCATCGAATTGTCGGCGTCGGCGAACAGCGTGGGCCGCACGTACCAGCCGCTGTCGAGTCCGTCGGGCAGGGCGGTCCCGCCGCAGACCAGCCTGGCCCCTTCCCGTTGGCCGAGGTCGATGTAATCGCGCACCCGCTGCTGCTGCCGACGCGACACCAGCGGCCCCAGCTCGGTGGCCGGGTCGGCCGGGTCGCCCACGACGAGAGCGCCCATCCGGGCGGCCAGGGCGTCGACGTAGTCCTGCGCCCGCGCAGCCGGAACCAGGATGCGGGTCAGCGCATTGCAGATCTGGCCGCTGTTGGACAGGCTGGCCGACCGGACGCCGGCGGCGACGGTTTCGGGGTCGGCGTCATCGAGGACGATGGCCGCCGACTTGCCGCCGAGCTCGAGGCTGACCTTGGTCAGGTTGGCCGCGGCCGCCGCTGCGACGGCCCGCCCGGCCGCACTGGAGCCGGTGAACGAGACCTTGTCGACGCCGGGGTGCGAGACCAGGTGACTGCCGACCGCGGCGTCGCCCGGCACGACGGTGACGACGCCGTCAGGCAGGCCGACCTCCTTGAGCATCTCGGCCAAAAGCAGTGCATCCAAGGGAGATTCGGGCGCGGGTTTGAGCACCACCGCGCAGCCGGCCAGCAGCGCGGGGATCAGCTTGGTGACGATCAGGAATTGCGGCATGTTCCACGGGACGACGGCGGCCACGACACCCACCGGCTGCCTCTTGACGTGGACGTCGGACCCGAAGAATCCGCGCCGGACCTCATGCCAGGGATAGGTTTCGGCCAGGTCGCAGAAGGCCGACATCATCATCGTCGGCAACCCGACCTGCGCGCGTTGGGCGAAGTTGATCGGTGCGCCGATCTCGGCCGAGATCAGTTGTGCCATCTCGTCGCGTCGCTGCGCGTAGATGCCGGCCAGCCTGCGCACCGCGGCGATGCGCTCGGCGGGCGCCAACCGGGGCCAGGGCCCCCGGTCGATGGCCGCACGAGCGGCGTCGACCGCGGCGTCGACGTCGGCCAGACTGGCGGCCGGTACGCGGGCGATGGGTTGCTCGGTGTGCGGCGAGATGATTTCGATCGTGTCGGCCGGGTCGCCGCTCGGCGACCAGTCGGCTTCGACACCGAGATACTCCCCAAGATGCTGATCCATCCGGACCCTCCCGCCTCAGTCGAAATAAGAGTATCAACTACTTGTCATTGAGGGAACCGCCGTCTACCGTCGAGCCTGTCGAATCACATCGCAGAGGAGCGGGCATGGCTCGGTTTCCCAAGCCGGCTGAAGGCAGCTGGACCCAGCACTACCCCGAGTTGGGCACCGGGCCGGTGTCCTACGAAGACTCGATCAGCCCGGAGATCTACGAGCTGGAACGCCAGGCGATCTTCAAGCGCGCGTGGTTGAATGTCGGCCGGGTGGAACAACTTTCACGTACGGGCAGCTACTTCACCCGGGAGATGAAGGCGGCCAACACCTCGATCATCGTGGTGCGCAACAAATCGGGCGAGGTCAAGGCCTTCCACAATGTCTGCCGCCACCGTGGCAACAAACTGGTGTGGGATGACATGCCGTTGGAGGAGACCAGCGGGGTGTGCCGGCAGTTCACCTGCAAGTACCACGCCTGGCGATACGACCTGGACGGTGGGCTGACCTTCGTCCAGCAGGAGGCCGAGTTCTTCGATCTCGACAAGAGTCGCTACGGCCTCGTGCCCGTGCATTGCGAGGTGTGGGAGGGCTTCATCTTCGTCAACTTCGCCAAGACACCCGAGCAGTCCCTGCGCGAATTCCTGGGCCCGATGATCACCGACCTGGCGGGCTATCCGTTCGACAAGATGACGTCACGGTTCACCTATCGCTCTGAGGTGAAAGCGAATTGGAAGCTCTACATGGATGCCTTCCAGGAGTTCTACCACGCACCCATCCTGCATGCGAACCAATCCCCGACCGCCTACTCGAAGGCCGCCGCCGAGGCGGGCTTCGAAGCACCGCACTACCGCATCGAAGGGCCGCACCGCCTGGTCAGCACGTCCGGGGTGCGGGCCTGGGAGATGGCCGACGAGATGCGCAAGCCCATCGAAGACATCTGTCAGAGTGGGCTTTTCGGGCCGTGGGACAAGCCGGACCTGGGCGAGATGCCGGCCGGCCTCAACCCCGCCAAATGCGATCCGTGGGGGCTGGACTCCTTCCAGCTCTTCCCGAACTTCGTCATGCTGTTCTGGGGCCAGGGCTGGTACCTGACGTACCACTACTGGCCGACCTCGTTCAACACCCACCTCTTCGAATGCACGCTGTACTTCCCGCAGCCGCGCACGCCGCGGGAGCGGTTGGCCCAGGAGCTGGCCGCGGTGTCGTTCAAGGAATACGGCCTACAGGACGCCAACACGCTGGAGGCCACCCAGAGCTCGATCGAGACCCGGGTGGTCGACGAGTTCCTGCTGTGCGACCAGGAGATCCTGCTGCGCCACCTGCACAAGGAGACCGCGGCATGGATCGAGGACTACCAGCGCAAGACTGCGGGAGTGTGAACCGATGAGCAAACTACCGGCGGAATTCGCCGATCTCGAACAGTTCTCGGATTGGTGCCTGTCCAGTGAACCGCAGCGCTACGCCAAACGGCTGGGCTCGACGATGACCGAGATGCAGGCCTTCTACGACGCGATCACCCCGCGCGCGGAGGAAGCCATCAGCTTCTGCGACAAGTTCAGCCTCGACGACATGCCCGAGGATGTGCTCAACCTGATGCACCTGCTGTACTCGATGATCACGGTGTCCTTCCCGGTGGAATGCTGGAAACAACCGCGGGTACCGGACTCCGGCGCGACATCGCTGGACTGCGTCGTCGAGCCCGTGCCGTGACCGGCACCGTCGATCAGCCGACGGTATTGCGCGCCGCCCGGTGGGTGGACGTCATCGGCGGTCAGGTCCGCTCCCCGGCCGTAGTGGTCGTCGAGGGCAACCGCATCACGGCGGTCAATCCCGAAGGCCCACTGCCGGATTCGGCTGCGACCATCGATCTGGGCGATGTCACGCTGCTCCCTGGCCTGATGGACATGGAACTGAACCTGTTGATCGGCGGGCCGGGCAACCCCAATGGGCTGCCCACCCCGATGCACGGGGTGCAGGACGACCCGGCGTACCGGACGCTGCGCGGCGCGGTCAACGCCCGCACCACGCTGGACGCCGGGTTCACCACCGTGCGCAACCTGGGGTTGATGGTCAAGACCGGCGGCTATCTGCTCGACGTCGCGTTGCAGCGGGCGATCGATCAGGGCTGGCACGTCGGCCCGCGCATCTACCCGGCCGGACACGCGGTCACCCCCTACGGCGGCCACCTGGACCCCACGGTGTTCCAGCGGCTGGCGCCGGGCATCATGCCGCTGTCGGTCGCCGAGGGCATTGCCAACGGTGTCCCCGACGTCATCGCGTGTGTGCGTTACCAGATCCGCCACGGCGCCAAGCTGATCAAGGTGTCGGCCTCCGGCGGCGTGATGTCCCACAGCACCGCACCGGGTGCCCAGCAGTACTCCGATGCCGAGTTCGCCGCGATCGCCGACGAAGCCCACCGCGCCGGGGTGAAAGTCGCCGCCCACGCCGTCGGGGACAGCGCCATCCAGGCGTGCATCCGCGCCGGCATCGACTGCATCGAACACGGATTCCTGGCCAGCGACGAGACGATCCAGATGATGGTCGACCACGGCACGTTCCTGGTGTCCACCACGTATCTCACCGATGCGATGGCCATCGATCGGATCGCGCCGGAGTTGCGCAAGAAGGCACTCGACGTGTTCCCGCGGGCAAAATCCATGCTGCCCAAGGCCATTGCCGCCGGGGTGCGCGTGGCGTGCGGCACCGATGCGCCGGCGATCCCGCACGGCGAGAACGCCAAGGAATTGGTTGCCCTCGTCGAACGCGGCATGACCCCGATGCAGGCCCTACAGGCCGCCACGGTGGTGGCCGCCGACCTGGTCGATGCCGCCGACGAACTGGGTCAACTGACCCCGGGCTATCTGGCCGACGTCATCGCCGTCGCCGGCGATCCCAGCGTGGACATCGCGACGACACTCGACGTCCGGTTCGTGATGAAGGACGGCAGCGTGGTCAAACACTGCTGACCCACGGTGCGCTAGCGTCGAGTTGACGCGCATGTGGCAGGAGACGAGAAGATGGACCTCACCGAGAACACCCTGTGGTGGCTCAAGCAGGCGTTCTATTTCTCGCTCACGGCCGTCAACGAGTCGGTCAAGGATCACGGCGTCAGCACCGCTCAGATCGGTGTCCTGCGGCAGTTGGCCAACCAACCGGGCCTGTCGGGGGCCGAGTTGGCCCGCCGTCTGTTGATCACGCCGCAGGGTGTACAACTCGCGCTCACCGCGCTGGAGAAGCGTGGCCTGGTCGAGCGCAAGCAGGACCCCCAGCACGGCCGCATCCTTCAGGTCTTTCTGACCGACGAGGGTCGGGCGGTGGCCTCGGCGGTGGTCGCCGATGCCGTCGCCGCCCACGACCGGGTGTTCGGGGTGCTCAGTACCGACGAGCAGGAGCAGTTGAAGGCTCTGCTGCGCCGGGTGATCGAACAAGGTACGGGCCACACGCCGCACGCCGATCACATCGACCCATGACGTCTCCCGGTGGGGGCCGGCCTATTTGCGGCGTCGGCGGCCGATGCTCACCATCCAGTCGGGAAACGCCAACCCGTGGATGATCCGCTGCGTCCGGAAGTACTGGCGCGGAAGCGATGCCGTGTTGTAGGGCAGGTCGTATTTGTCGCACAGTTCCCGTACGCGAACGCTGACCTGCGGGAGGCGGTTGCTCGGCAGGTCGGGGAACAGGTGATGCTCGATCTGGTAGCACAGGTGACCGCCTGAGAACGCCAGCAGCCGGCTCGCGTTGAAGTTTGCCGTCCCGACCATTTGCCGCAGATACCACTCGCCTTTGGTCTCGTCGGTGACCACCGCCGGGTCGAATGTCTCGGTGCCGTCGGGAATGTGCCCGCAGATGATGTTCACGTACACCCACAGGTTCCGGACCACATTCGCGGTGATGTTGGCCGCCAGAGTCCGACGCCACCGGCGCAGGCTCAGGGCGGGCAGGACCACGTAATCCTTGCTCAGCTGGCGGGCGATCTTGCCGAAGAACTTCCGCTTCTCCACGGCAAGGCCGTCTGGCGTCTCATGCCGCAAACGCTCGGAGTGCAGGCCATGCAGGGCGATGCCCCACTCGAACATCGCGGCCAGCACCAGGTTCCGCACCGGAGTTGCCAAGTGGACCCAGCGCCACGGCTGGTCGGTGGTGACCCGATGCAGGCGGTAGCCGATGTCCTCGTCCATCCCGAGCACATTGCTGTACACGTGATGCCGGTAGTTGTGCGAGTACCGCCACTGCGCGGAATGCCCGACCATGTCCCACTCCCAGGTGCTGGAGTGGATCTCGGGATCGTTCATCCAATCCCACTGGCCGTGGGAGATGTTGTGGCCGAGTTCCATGTTCTCGATGGACTTCGCATATGCCAGCGCGCACGTCCCCGCCAACCATCCGGCCTTCGATCGCGTGCCGACGATCATCAGTCTCGCGGCGACATCGAGCGCGCGCTGGAAATGGATCACCCGCCGGATGTAGGCCGCGTCGGGCGCCCCGAGCGACTCCTCGACGTCGCGGCGGATGGCATCGAGTTCATCGGCGATCTTTTCGACGTCGGCGCTGCTGAGATGCAGGTAGGCGGGAACATCGGCGATCGCCATCAAGGTGTCCTCGGGGTGTGTGCGGCAGGTAGAGCGGCACAATCACCGCGAGCGTCGGACCGCAGCCTAGAGCCTCAGAGTTACCGACAGGTAATCGAGCGCGCCGACCAGGCGAAATGACGGCGCTGGCGGACCGTCTGCGCGCCTCCACCAGAGTTGGTCATGCCTCCCCACGACAGTCGTTATCTATCACTTGAGATTAATGACAAGTACTTGATATTGTTGGCCGCGATGGAGACATCGACGACGACACCCCGCCTGGAATCCGCCGACGTGACCGACGCCGACGGGTTCATCCCCGCGCTGATCAAGCAGGTGATCCGGGAGACCTCCGACGCGGTGTCCCTGGTGCTCGATATCCCCGAGCCGACCAAAGACCGGTTCCGTTATGCGGCAGGGCAATTCATCACCATTCGGCCGAGAATCGATGGGACCGAACACCGCCGGTGCTACTCGATGTCATCGTCGCCGGCCGTCGATCCCGACCTGCGGATCACCGTCAAGCGTGATCGCGACGGCCTGGTCTCCAACTGGATCAACGACACTGTGCGCGTGGGCGACGAACTGCACGTCGCACCACCCGAAGGCCGCTTCGTCCTCACCGCCGGCGCGCGCAACGTCGTCACCTTCGCCGGCGGCAGCGGCATCACCCCGGTGTTCTCGTTGGTGCAGTCGGCACTTGCCGCCACCACCGGCAGCACTCGACTGTTCTACGCCAACCGCAATCTCGACTCGGTGATCTTCCGGGAGGCGTTGGCCGCCCTCGTCGACACCCACAGCGAGCGCCTTGCGGTGCACCATCACCTCGACGATCTGGACGGCGTCGTCTCGCCGCAACACATCGTCGACTTCATCGCCGACGGTAGCCACGCGGAAACCGATTACTACGTCTGCGGACCCGCGCCGTTCATGGACACCGTCGAAAGGGTCCTCCTCGACGCCGGGGTACCCAAGCAGCAGGTGCATCTGGAGCGCTTCAGCGTGGCCGCCGTGCCCGTGCCAGACCCAGCCGAACCCGCGGTCACCGAAGAGGTGACGATCGAACTCGACCGCAGCACCGTCACCGCGCCGTACCGCGCCGGGAACACCCTGTTGCAGACCGCCCGACTGGCCGGCCTGAAGGCGCCGTCGTCGTGCGAAACCGGTTCGTGCGGAACCTGTATGGCGCAGGTGGTCGAGGGCAGCGCACGCATGCTCAACAACGACGCCCTCGACGACGACGAGGTCGCCGGCGGCTGGGTGGTGACCTGTCAGGCGCTACCCACCAGTCGCACAGTGAGAGTGGTCTACGAATGAGGTGGCTGACGTGACGAACAGGGTGGCCGTGGTGACCGGCGGGGCCTCCGGGATGGGTGAAGCGACCTGCCACGAGCTGGGCCGGCGCGGCCACAAGGTCGCCGTGCTGGACCTGAATGCCGATGCCGCTCAACGGGTCGCCGACGACCTGCGGGCGGCCGGCGTCACCGCCTTCGCCGTCGGTGCCGATGTCAGCGATCGGGCCGCGGTGGAAGAGGCCTTCGGCAAGGTGCGCGGCGAACTCGGGCCGGTCGGCATCCTGGTCACCAGCGCCGGCATGTTCGGGTACGCATCGTTCGCCGAGATCACCGAACAGTCCTGGGAGCAGATGATCCAGGTGAACCTGAGCGGCACGTTCCGGTGTGCTCAGGTGGCCGTGCCCGACATGGTCGACGCCGGATGGGGCCGCATCGTGATGATCTCCTCGTCGAGCGCCCAGCGCGGCACGCCGTTTGCGGCCCACTACGCCGCGTCGAAAGGGGCGCTGCTGACCTTGACGAAGTCGCTGGCCCGCGAATACGCCCCGCACGGCATCACGGTGAACAACATCCCGCCGTCGGGAATCGAGACTCCGATGCAGCACCAGTCCCAAGCGGCGGGCTATCTGCCGCCCAATGAGACCATCGCCGCCAACATCCCCCTCGGCAGGTTGGGCACCGGTGCGGATATCGCTGCGGCCGTGGGGTTCCTGTGCTCCGAGGAGGCCGGCTTCATCACCGGCCAGACCCTCGGGGTCAACGGCGGCTCCGTGATGTAGCGGTCGTGTAGACCCGGCTCGACAATTGGAAAACCACTAGTCACACGGAGGTTCGCATGGCAACCAAGTGGCCCAAACCGGCCGAGGGATCCTGGACCGAACACTATCCCGACCTGGGCACCGGCCCGATCCCGTTCCGCGACTCCATCTCCGAAGAGTTCTACGCCATGGAACGCGAGGCGATCTTCAAGCGCGCGTGGCTCAACGTCAGCCGGGTGGAGGAGACGCCGGAGGCCGGCAGTTACATCACCCGCCAGATCGAGGCGGCCGATGCCTCGCTGCTGCTGGTCAAAGACCACGACGGCACCATCCGCGCCTTCCACAACCTGTGCCGTCGACGCGGGCACACCGTCGTGCCCGTGGACTTCCGGGCCACCGAATTGCGTAACGCCGGAGACGAATTCGAGTGCCGGCACTGCGGCTGGCGTTACGGGCTGGACGGCCGGCTGACCTCGGCGCCCGATGCGGACCACTTCACCGAATTCAACCTCGCCGACTACGGCCTGGTACCGGTGCACTGCGACGTCTGGGCCGGCTTCGTGTTCGTCAACTTCGACCGGGAACCGCGCCAAAGCCTGCGGGAGTTCCTCGGTCCCATGGTCACCGCGCTCGACGACTATCCCTTCGACAAGCTGTCGGAGCGCTACGACTGGGTGGCGCACAACAACAGCAACTGGAAGATCTTCGCCGACGCCTTCCAGGAGTACTACCACGTGCCGTCGCTGCACACCCAGCAGGTGCCGCCGGAGGTCCGAGATCCCAACGCCGGCTTCACCTGTGGCCATTTCCAGCTGGACGGTCCGCACCGGCTCGTCTCCACGGCGGGCACCCGGCGCTGGCTGCTGGCACCCGAGTACATGTACCCGATCGAGCGGGCCACCCAGAGCGGGCTGGTGGGTCCGTGGCGCACCCCCGACCTGGGTGAATTGCCGATGCACGGACTCAACCCGGGCAACATCGAGCCGTGGGGGATCAGCAACTTCCAGATCTTCCCCAACATCGAGATCCTGATCTACGGCGGCTGGTACCTGCTGTACCGGTACTGGCCGACCTCGCACAACACCCACCGGTACGAGGCCTTCACGTATTTCCACCCGGCCCGCACCGTGCGTGAACGCATCGAGCACGAGGTGGCCGCCGTGGTGCTCAAGGAGTTCGCCCTGCAGGATGCCGGCATGCTCGGCGGCACCCAGGCCGCGCTCGAGTACGACGTCATCGACGACTACCCGCTCAACGATCAGGAGATCCTGGTGCGCCATCTGCACAAGACGGCGGTCGACTGGGTCGAGGCGTATCAGCGCGACCTCACCCCGGCGGGAACCTCACGATGACCTCCCCGCGGTTACCCAGCGCCTTCGCCGAACTGGAGCCATACGCCGAAACCTGGTGTCTGGCAACCGAGACCGAACGCTGGGAACGTCGCCTGGCCAGCGCCATGCCGGAGATGCACGAGTTCTATGACGCGTTCTTCCCGCGGCTGGAAGAGGCGATCGAGTACTGCGACAAGTTTCCGCTCGACGACATGCCCGACGACGCGATCAACCTCCTGCACTTGATCTATTCGTTGATCATGGTCGCGATGTCGGTGGAGATCATGCACCAGCCGGCCCCGACTGACTCCGCCGATGCCGTCATGGTCCGCACCGGAGAACCACGGCCATAACCGCCACCGAACACGAAAGGGCACACCGAATGAGTGTGTTGACCATCAACAAGCTGACCACGTCGGTGGGCGCAGAAGTTGTCGGCGTCGATCCCGAGCGCCTCGGCGCCGACGACAGCCTGGGCGCGGCCATCCTGGACGCCCTCGAAGACAACGGCGTGCTGGTCTTCCACGACCTGCACCTCGATCCGCAGGCCCAAGTCGCATTGTCGCGGCGCCTCGGCGAGATCGACCACTCCGCCGACGGTCATCACCCCGTGGCGGGCATCTACCCGATCACCCTGGACAAGTCGAAGAACAAGGCAGCCGAGTACCTCAAGGCCACCTTCGACTGGCACATCGACGGCTGCACCCCCATGCACGACGAATGCCCGCAGAAGGCCACGGTGCTCTCGGCGGTGGAGGTGGCCGCCCGCGGCGGGGAAACAGAGTTCGCCAACGCATATGCGGCCTACGAATCCCTGTCGGAGGCCGAGCAGGAGCGCTACGCCACGCTGCGGGTGGTGCACTCCCTGGAGGCCTCACAGCGTCGCGTCTATCCTGATCCAACACCCGAACAGCAAGCGCGGTGGGCCGCTCGCCCGACACACGAGAACCCACTGGTGTGGACCCACCGCAACGGACGAAAGTCCTTGGTACTGGGCGCCTCCGCCGACTACATCGTCGGCATGGACCGCGACGAAGGCCGGGCACTGTTGGCCGAACTCCTCGACCACGCCACCACGCCGGGCAAGGTCTACAGCCACAAGTGGTCCGTCGGCGACACCGTCATCTGGGACAACCAGGGGGTGTTGCACCGCGCCGCGCCGTATGAGCCGAACTCACCCCGGCACATGCTGCGCACCACGGTGCTCGGCGACGAGCCGATCCAGTAGGCGCTAGGACCGCGAACGTGCGCGTCTGTCGCCCGACACGCCGCGCAACAGCAACCTTCTGCGCACGCTCGCGGGCTGCAGGCTAACCGCGCCGCAGTGCCGCGCGCGGGCATTCCTCGATCGCACGGGCGGCGAGCTCTTCGAACTCCGGTGGTACCGGATCGAGTTTGACGACCGAGTAGTCGTCCTCGTCGAGCTCGAACAGTTGCGGCGCGAGCTTCTCGCAGATGGCGTTGCCTTCACAGCGATCCAGGTCAACTTCGACGCGCACGGCAGCCTCCACAGGAGTTTATCCAAGTCCTAGTTGGAAAAATCCTACGTCAAGAGTTGCCGGATGGACAGGCCATACGGAATCCCGACGCGGCCGGGCTCCGGCGAGCGTGCGCCAACTGTCGAGGCTTGACGGCGTGTCCAGGGGCAGACACGCACGCTCGCGGGGCAGGGCTATTGCGGCATCGCGGAGTCGACCACCGTCAGCTGATCGGAAAGCCCTGCCACCCGGCGGATTTCACGGAACTCCTCGAGCATGCCGTCGGTGACCTCGTGTGGATCGTCGACGGTGGCCTCGTCGGAGAGCACCGAGATGTTGAGTTGGTCGACGTAGCTCCAGACCGTGATGTTGAGCCCGCTGCCGGTGGTGATGGGCCCCACCGAATAGATCTCGGTGACCGTGGCACCACCGACCTTGCCGCGCTCGCGCGGGCCGGGCACATTCGAGATGTTCAGGTTGAGCACCTTGTTCTGGCCGTCCTTGTTGGCCAGCCACTTGAACACCGCTTCCACCGGCGCCGGCGGCATGTAGGCCGCCCACCGGGCGATCAGCTCGGGGCCGATCAGTTGGTGGCTTTCCTTGGCCAGCGCGGCCGCATCGTGCGCACAACGAACCCGCTCGGCGGTGTCGGCGACATCGACGGGCAACGCAACCAGCACACCGCTGAACCGGTTGCCCGAGATACGGTCTGGCGAGAAGTCGAAGCTCATCGGCACCGAGGCCAACAGCGGATGGTCGGCGTGACCGTCGTATTTGAGCGACAGTTTGCGCAGCGCCCCTGAGGACATCGCCAGCACCAGGTCGTTGATCGTGACCCCGAGCGCCTTGCCGGTCTCCTTGACATCGGCCAAGGCCAAGGTGGCCGTGGCGAACAGCCGCTTTTCCTCGAGGATGTGGTTCATGAAGCTGGGCGGCGGGGTGAAGGGCCGGGTCAGCTCCGGTGACAGCTTGCGGTGGCTGCGTCGCACCCGCCCGAAGCCCTGGGCGGTGTAGCGGAAGGTGCCGGGAAGCCGGCCGAGCTGGCGCATGTGGTCGGTGAACGCCGAGCGCACGAGTTCGGTCTTCGACGGCGCCGGATCGGCTGCGTAGCAGGCGTCGTCGTGTTTCGGTCCGTCCTGCAGGTCCATGCCGCGGGCCAGCAGGTTCGCCGAGGCGATACCGTCGGCCAGCGCGTGGTGAATCTTGTTGACCACCGCGATCCGATCGTTGGCCAGACCCTCAACGAAGTACATCTCCCACAGCGGCCGGTTGCGGTCCAGCTGGGTGCTGCCGATCTGCCCGATGGCCTCGTCGAGTTCCCGGCGCCCACCGGGCTCGCGCACCCGCCACGGCCGCACGTGGTACTCCAGGTCGACGTCGCAGTTCTCCCGCCACATCGGGTGGTGGAACTTGAACGGGATGTCGACGAGTTGGTAGCAGAACGGTTCGAGCTTGTGCAGGCGTGCGCGGATCACCTCACGGAACTCGTCGATCCCGAACTTTCGTCCCCCAAGATCGTCGAGCGCGATGACGGCGATCTTCAATGTGTGCATGTGCACGGTGGGCGTCTCTGTGTACAGCAGAAACGCGTCCCACCCACTCAACCGCTTCACGGTGCCCCTCCCCAGGTGTGGAGGCGTCTATATAACCGCTTTAGTCCGGTCAATCGCCCTGTTTCTGTGAATTTGGTTGAGGAACAACCCAATTGCGGTCGCCATCGCTCCAGTTCGGGCCCCGTCGGTCATGTCGAAGGCGTGCCCGGCACCCGGCAGTTCAATGTAGCCGACCACCGATCGGGACACGGCCTTGAGCCGGTCGACGAAGCTGCGGGCCTGGGCCACCGGGATGACACTGTCGCCGGTGCCGTGGATGACCAGGAACGGCGGAGCGTCGGGGTGAACCTGGGCGATCGGCGAGGCCAGCCGGAAGATCTCGGGGTACCGGTCGAGCTTGCGGCCCACCACGACTCGTTCCAGGAAGTCGACGAAGCGGATCCGCTCCTCGGTGGAGCGGTCCTCCCAGTCGTAGCGTCCGTAGATACCGACAACGGCGTCGACGGTGGTGTCGGAGCCGTCGGGCAGGTCGCCCTGCAGATCGGGGTGGTTGGGGGTGAGGCCGGCCAGCGCGGCGAGGTGGCCGCCGGCCGAGCAGCCCGCGACGGCGACGAAGTTGCGGTCGCCACCGAACTTGTCGACATTGGCCCGTGCCCACGCGATCGCCGCCTTGACGTCGGTGAGATGCCGCGGCCAGCGGTGATGCGGGGCCACCCGGTAGTCGATGGACAGGCACACCCACCCCTGTCGCGCCAGATGCGACAACAGGGCATACCCCTGCAAGACCCGGCCACCGTGCACCCAGGCGCCACCCGGCACGAACAGCAGCACGGGCGCCGGTTCGGCGGGCAGGTCCCGGGGCCGCCAGACATCGAGAAGCTGCGACGGGTCGTCGCCGTAGCGCACCGAGGTCCGGTACACGTCGCGACGGTACTCACGGGTGCGCCACAGCGGCGGCATGTTGTCCGGCGCCGGCCAGTCGACGGCCAGGTCAGCCGCGGACACCACGCCACGCATGGCCTCTTGCACCACGGCATTGGTCTGCTCGCGCTCGGACTTGCGAATTCCGGCGGCACCGGGGGCCAGCCAGGACTTCGCCGAGGCGGTGACGAACTCGGGCAGGTTACGGAAGCCCCACACACCCATCGCGGCCATGGCTCCGAACGGTTCCAGGTGCTTGCCGACGACCGGCAGCGAAGCTGATGCCACGCTCAGCGCCAGCATATGGTCCGCGGGCTTGGCCGTCAGCAACCATCGCGCCCGATCGGCGAGAGTCGGTGCGGGGTACCGGTTATCCGGTCGTGCCGTCATTTCGCGAGCCTACCCCGCCGGGGTTGGACTCAGGTGACAACTTCGCCGAGTTGTTCACTAGCCGTCGTGTTGTGACCTGGATCACGTCGACGTCGGCACCCGCCGCCGTTAGCTTCGCTGACCATGACCCATTCTGCGCTGGCCATCACCGAAGAGCACCAGGACCTCGCCGAGTCGGCGCTCGGACAGTTGAACCGGCTCGACAGCCGGGCCGCCGCGCGCGCCACACTGGAGACCCCCGGCCGCTACCCCGCCGACATCTGGGCCGCCGGCGCCGACCTCGGCTGGAACGGCCTGGCCATCTCCGAAGAGCACGGCGGTTCCGGGTTCGGCCTGCCCGAACTGGCAGTGGTCGCCGAGGTGGCCGGCCGGGAACTGACCCCCGGCCCGTTCCTGCCGACGGTGTCCGCGGCGGTGGTCATCGACCGCTTCGCCCCGGATTCCGTTCGCGCCGAACTACTTCCAGACCTGGCCGGCGGTGCGACGGTAGCCTCCCTCGGGCTTGCCGGCTCGGTGACCATCGGCGACGACGGCCGGCTCGGCGGGCAGGCCCGCGCCGTGCTCGGGGCGCCCGACGCGCAGGTTCTCGTGCTCGCCGCCGGAGACGACGTCGTCATCCTGGACTCCACCGCCGACGGGATCACCGTCACCGCCGAGGACTCCCTGGACACCACCCGCAGCATCGGCTCCGTCGACCTGCGCGCGGTGGCCGTCGACGAGAGCCGGATCCTGCGCGGCGCCGCCCGCGGAGCGCGCACGGTGTTCCGCATCCTCGGCTCGGCAGAAGCCGTCGGAGTCTCCTTGGCCGCACTGGACATGGCCGTCGACTACGCCAAGGTGCGCGAGCAGTTCGGCCGCACCATCGGCACGTTCCAAGCGGTCAAGCACCACGCCGCCAACATGCTCGTCGACGCCGAGCAAACCACCGCCGCAGTCTGGGATGCCGCCCGCGCCGACGACCTCGACGGGGCCTGGTTCGCCGCCGCGGTGGCCGCCGCGCACGCCATCCGGGCGCAGATCTTCTGCACGCAGAACAATGTTCAACTGCACGGTGGCATCGCGTTCACCTGGGAACACGACGCGCATCTCTACCTGCGTCGGGCCCGGACGCTGGCCGCGGTGCTCGGTGACGGCGCCGATCCGCTGATCGACGTGGTCGAGGGGCAACGCACCGGGCAGGCCCACGGGGCGTCCTTCGCCCTGCCGGACGAGGCCGAGCAGTACCGCCAGGACGCACAGGCGGCGGCGTCGGCCGTGAAGGAACTGCCCGAGGACAAGCGCCGCGACTACCTGGTGGACTCCGGTTACCTGGTGCCGCACTGGCCCAAGCCGTACGGACGCGCCGCAAATGTGTTGGAGCAGTTGGTGATCGAAGAGGAGTTCGCCGACATCGAGCGCGCGGACATGGGGATCACCGGTTGGGTGACGCTGACCATCGCCCAGGCCGGCACCGACGATCAGCGCGAGCGCTGGGTGGAGCCCGTGCTCCGCGGTGAGGTGATGTGGTGCCAGCTGTTCTCCGAGCCGGGCGCCGGTTCGGATGCGGCCGCGGTGCGCACCGCCGCCAAGAAAGTCGACGGCGGCTGGCGGGTGACCGGCCAGAAGGTCTGGACCAGCCTGGCGCAGCACTGCCAGTGGGGGCTGGCCACCGTGCGCACCGACCCCGAGGCGCCCAAGCACGCCGGTGTCACGATGATGGCGATCGACATGAAAGCCCCTGGAGTGACCGTCAATCCGTTGCGGGGCCTGACCGGTGACGCCCACTTCAACGAGGTGTTCTTCGACGACGTGTTCGTTCCGGACGCCGATGTCGTGGGCGACGTGAACAAGGGCTGGCTGGTGGCCCGGGCCACCCTCGGCAACGAGCGCATCTCGATCGGCGGCGGCTCGGCTGCCCCGACCGGATTCGACGCCGACGAACTGGTCGCCCTGATCGACGCGGATCCCGACGGCGCCCGCTATGTCCGCCGGGCCGGTGAGGTGATCGCCGTCGGCCACACGTTGCGGCTGCTGAACCTACGCCGGGTCAGCCGGGCCATCGCCGGTACCGAACCCGGCCCCGAGGGCAACGTCACCAAGCTGCTGGTGGCCGAGCACTCCCAGCATCTGACCGAACTCGGCATGGATCTCGTCGGGTCGGCCGGGGTGACCGGGCAGACACCGAAGCTGACCCGCGCCTACCTGGGCAACCGGGCGATGACGATCGCGGGCGGCACGTCGGAGATCACCCGGAACACGATCGCCGAGCGCATCCTGGGCCTGCCCCGCGACCCGCTGCTGAAGTAGAGCTGAAGTAGCTTCGCCGCTTTCCACGGCAGGGCTGTGCGCGGGCCGGATCGACGACCCTGGCGTGAAAAACGACGTCGACAGATTCCGGGCACGGTAGAAAAGACAGCGTGACGTCCAGCACCGGTTTCCATCCCGACCTTGCACGCATCGCCCGCTTCCTCCCACGCGGAATGGTGAACCGGCGCTCGCTGCCGCTGTTTCAGCGGCTGACCAGCCTGCAGAACCGGCAGACACCGAGAGACGTCGAGGTGCTCACCTTGAGCTCGGGTGTCGGGGTCCGGCTGTTCCGGCCCGAGGGCGTCACCACCCCGGCACCGGCACTGTTGTGGATCCACGGTGGCGGGTACGTGCTGGGCAGCCCCGCCCAGGACGACGCGCTCTGCCGACGGTTTGCCCGGGAGCTCGGGGCCACCGTGGCCGCGGTCAAATACCGGCTGGCTCCGCAGAACCCCTACCCGGCCGGCCTCGAGGATTGCTATGACGCCCTGAAATGGTTGTCGCGGCTGCCCGCGGTCGACGCCGCACGGGTTGCAGTGGCCGGGGCCAGCGCCGGTGGCGGCCTGGCCGCCGCCCTGGCCCTGCTGGCCCGCGATCGCGGTGAGGTTCCCCTCGCGGCGCAGATCCTGGTCTACCCGATGCTCGACGACCGGTCGGTGGGCCCGGAGCTGGAGAATCCCGGTCACCGGTTGTGGACCCAGGGCAGCAACAAGTTCGGCTGGTCTGCCTACCTCGGTAAGGCGGACCCGGCCGTGGCCGTGCCCGGACGCCGCACCGATCTCGCCGGGCTGCCACCGACGTGGATCGGCGTCGGCACGCTGGACCTGTTCCACGACGAAGACTTGGCCTACGCCGAACGTCTGCGCGCCGCCGGGGTCGAGGTCCACGTCGAAGAGGTGCACGGGGCGTTCCACGGATTCGACCAGATCGCCGCGAAAACTGCTGTGGCCCAGTCCTTCCTGGCCAGCCAATGCGACTACCTACGTGCGACTTTCGGCTGATTCACGTTGGTGACGTAGGTACCGGCAGGCCCGCTCCAACAGGCAGCGATCGGCGGCCGACAGCGTCCTGACCCGCGGGACCAATCTGGAGACGATCCGGGCGAACCGGACGCACAGCTGTTCGGCGGTCATACCGAACTCGAGCCAGACGTCGTCCTCGCGTGGACCCCCGTAGGGAGCCCACGCGAGGACGAACTTCAGCAGGAGACGTTCGAAAGTGTCCATCTACCAGCGTTGTCCGTTGACTCAGTCTCGAACGACGGTGTCCTCGAACACGATCCGGCCGATCAGTTCGTAACGGCGCGGGTCACGCAGCTTGAAGTACGTGGCCATACCCGCGCCCAGGATGAAGATGCCCGCCACGATCCAGGGCGTGAGCTTGAACAGCAGGGTGCCCGATGCCGTGCCTGCCGCCGCATCCTTGTGCTCCCACAGCAGGTACACGACGTAGAGCATGCCGATTCCGCCGAGGCCCGGGGCGATCAGCGTCTTGAACCAGTGCTTGGAGACCGGGTGGTTCTTGCGGATGTGGAAGTAGCTGATGACGGAGAAGGCGCACAGCGACTGCACGATCAGGATCGCCATGGTGCCCAGAATGGCCAGCAGCGTGTACATGTGCACGTACGGATCCATCCCGGCGAACAGGAAGGCCAGGATGATCACCAACGCGATCCCGCTCTGCACGAACGAGGCGATGTGCGGTGAGCCGTGCGTGGGATGTGTTGCGCCCAAGGTCTTCTGCAAGTTCTTGGACAGCCCCTCACGTCCGAGGGCGTACAGGTAGCGCGAGGCGCAGTTGTGGAACGCCATGCCGCAGGCGAAGGATCCGGTGACCAGCAGGATGTTGAACACCGTGATCGCCCACTCGCCGTAGGTGTCACGCACCGGCCCGAAGAAAATCTCCGAGGACGTCGCGGAATCCTGCGCGAGTTCCACCGCGTGCTGCGGGCCGGTGCCGGCGATCGCCATCCAGGACACGAACACGTAGAACACACCGACGCCGACGACACTGAGCATGGTGGCCCGGGGGATGATCTTCTTTGGGTTACGCGACTCCTCGCCGTACATGGCGGTCGATTCGAAGCCGACCCAGGACCAGAAGGCGAAGAACAGACCCAAACCGGCACTGGCACCGGCAATTCCGGCTGCCGGAGAGAACGCCCCGATGGGATTGATGGTCTCGGCGACGGCGAATCCGTCCGGACCGCCACCCTGGAACAGCACTGCCACCGCACCGAGCGCCAACATGACGATCTCGGTCACCAGGAACACCCCGAGCACCTTGGCGGTGAGGTTCACGTCGAAGTAGGTCAGCACCGCGTTGGTGACCAGCATCAGCAGCGCCGGGATGATCCAGTGGATGTGGATGCCCAGCTGGGATTGCATGAAGTTCTGGAAGAAGAACGAGAAGATCCCGATCAACGAGGCCTCGAACACCACATAGGCCATGGTGATCAATCCGCCGCTGGCCATGCCGACGATACGGCCGAGTCCGTGGGAGATATAGCCGTAGAACGCACCGGTGGTGGTGATGTGCTTGGCCATGGTCGCGTAGCCGACGGCGAAGAGGCCGAGGACTACGGTTGCGACGATGTAGCCGGCCGGCGCATGTGAACCATTTCCGAATCCGACAGCGATAGGGACGTTGCCGACCATTGCCGTGATCGGGGCGGCGGTCGCCACCGCCATGAAGATGACGCCGACGGTGCCGACGGCGTTGCGTTTCAGTCTCTGGACGTCATGAGCTGCAGTTTCGCTCCCAGCGACAGCTTGATCGGTCATCTAGTGGAATACCTTCCAGGTTACAGTGGACGCCCGTTGTGGCCTGCACCACATAACGAACCTTACGCATATTGGCATGACCAAAAGGCGTTCGCAAGCGTTTCCTGCGACCATTGACACAAATGGTCGCAACCGTTTACGGTGAGGGCCATCACAGCTACCGGATAGCTGAAGAGGGAGCCGCATGTACGACTACGGCACGTTCACGTTCGATTCCAAAGCCGAAGTGCTGGAACGAGCCAAGACGTTCTGGAATCCAGACAAGACACAGTTCTGGACCGACACGGGTGTCGATCTGGTGATCGACCGCCGCGAGGGATATTTCCTGTGGGATATGGGCGGACGCCGCCTGATCGATATGCATCTCAACGGGGGAACCTACAACCTCGGCCACCGCAATCCCGAAGTGATGCAGGCGATCACCGAAGGCATGACGCACTTCGACGTCGGCAACCACCACTTCCCGTCGGTGGCCCGCACCGCGCTGGCACAGCGCCTGGTCGAGACCGCGCCGGCGTCGATCAAGAAGGTGGCCTACGGGTCCGGCGGCGGCGAGGCGATCGACATCGCCCTCAAGAGCGCCCGGCACGCCACCAAGCGGCGCAAGATCGTCTCGATCGTCAAGGCCTACCACGGGCACACCGGTCTGGCGGTGGCCACCGGCGACGATCGGTTCGCCAAGTTCTTCCTGGCCGATCAGCCCGATGAGTTCCTGCAGGTGCCGTTCAACGACATCGAGGCGATGGAACGCGTGCTGGCCGGCGGCGACGTCGCGGCGGTGATCATGGAGACCATTCCGGCCACCTACGGATTCCCGCTTCCCGCACCGGGTTACCTCGAAGCGGTCAAGGCGGCCACCGAAAAACACGGCACGCTCTACATCGCCGACGAGGTCCAGACCGGGCTGATGCGTACCGGCGAGCTGTGGGGCATCACCAAGCACGGCATCGAGCCCGACATCCTGGTGACCGGCAAGGGCCTGTCCGGCGGTATGTACCCAATCACCGCGGCCCTGCTCAGTGATCGCGCCGCGAAGTGGCTCGATGAGGACGGCTTCGGCCACATCTCCACCTTCGGTGGCGCCGAACTGGGTTGTGTCGCAGCGCTGAAGACGCTGGAGATCTCCACCCGGCCCGAGGTGCGCTCGATGGTGCACTACATCGCCGACATCTTCGACCACGGGCTACAGCGCATCCAAGCCGACCATCCGGACTGGTTCGTCGGCATCCGGCAGAACGGTGTGGTGATCGGACTGGAGTTCGATCACCCCGAGGGCGCCAAGTTCGTGATGCGCGAGCTCTATGACAACGGGGTGTGGGCGATCTTCTCCACGCTGGATCCCCGTGTGCTGCAGTTCAAGCCGGGCCTGTTGCTCTCGCGCGAGCTGTGTGAAGACGTGCTGGACCGCCTCGCCGTTGCGGTGGCCCGGGCCGAGTCCGTCGTGAGAGGACGTAAAGCATCATGACCAGTACCGCACAAGCCGGGCACATGCTGGAGCGGGCCCGCTGGGCCGCTGCGGCATACGCCGACTACGACGCCGCTGCGGTGACCAACATCGTCAACGCGGTGGCCGACGCCGCCTACGCGGCGGCCGAACGGTTCGCCACCGAGGCCGTCGTCGAGACGGGTATGGGTGTGGCCGCCGACAAGGTGACCAAGAACCGGGCCTGCTCCCGCGGCATCGTCGACTACTACGCGGGTGAGGACTACGTGTCGCCCCGCGTCGACACCGCACGCAAGATCGTCGAGCTACCCCGGCCCGCCGGAGTGGTTCTCGCGCTCACCCCCACCACCAATCCCGTTGCCACGGTGTACTTCAAGACCATCCTGGCCCTGATGACCCGCAACGCCGTCGTCATCGCCCCACACCCGCGGGCCAAGCGGTGCTCGGCCGACGCGGCCCGGCTCCTGGCCGAGGCGGCCGTCGCCGCCGGTGCACCCGACGGCATCGTGCAGGTGATCGACGAACCATCGATCCCCCTCGTCCAGGCCCTGATGGCCGACGAGCGCACCGATGTCATCGTCGCCACCGGCGGCACCGGCGTCGTGCGGGCGGCGTACTCGTCGGGTAACCCGGCACTGGGCGTCGGGCCGGGCAACGTCCCGGTGTTCGTCGAGGCCAGCGCCGATCTCAATGCGGCGGCCAAGCGGATCGTGGACAGCAAGGCGTTCGACAACTCGGTGCTGTGTACCAACGAATCCGTGCTGATCGCCGAGGACGCGATCGCCGAGCGGCTCGGCGGGGCACTGACCCGCGCCGGGGCACACATCCTCGACGAGGACAGCGCACGGCGGCTGCGGGCCTACATGTTTGCCGACGGCCACCTCAACACCGAGGTCGTGGGCCGCGACGCCGCCTGGATCGCCGGGCAGGCCGGGCTGCGGGTGACCCCCAAGACCCGGGTGCTCATCGCGCCGTTCGGTGACGTGATCGCCGAGGAGATGCTGGCCCACGAAAAGCTGTCCCCGGTGCTGGGCATGACCACCGCGGCCGACGCCGCCCGCGGTATCCGCGCGGCCCGGGCCGTCGTCCGGATCGGCGGGGCCGGCCACTCGGCCGCCATCCACAGCGAGAACGCCTCGGTGATCACCGATTTCGCTGCGCAGGTACCCGTGCTGCGGGTGTCGGTCAACGTCGGCAACAGCACCGGCAGTTCAGGGCTGGACACCAACCTGGCGCCGTCGATGACCATCGGCACCGGTTTCGTCGGGCGCAGCTCGATCGGTGAGAACCTGCAACCGCAGAACCTGATCAACTGGGCCCGCATCGCCTACAACAGCGATTCGGCGGTGCCGATGGGCAATTTCGCGGGCATCGACCCGTGGCACGCGCCCGCCGGTCCCGTGCCGGAGTATCCGCGCGCATCCAACGACCGCAACGGCGTCGCGGTGCCACCGCGCCGCTCCTATGCCGCGACAGGCCGGTCGAACGACCCGGGGCTGGACGCGTTGCGGGCCGAGCTGCGCGCGCTGGTCGTCGAAGAACTCGCACAACTGATCAAGAGGTAGGGCTGTGGCCGAACTGCGTTCCTTTATCTTCATCGACCGGCTGCAACCGCAGACGATGTCGTATCTGGGCACCTGGATCAAAGGTGCCCTGCCCCGGGCCAACCAGGCAGCCCAGATCATCGAGGTGGCCCCCGGCCTCGACATCGAGGGGGTCACCGACGTGGCGCTCAAGCATGCCGAGGTCAAGGCCGGAATCCTCGTGGTCGAGCGGCAATTCGGGTACCTGGAGTTCCACGGTGAGACCGGTGCGGTGAAGGCCGCGGCCGACGCCGCGCTCGATGAGCTCGGCGGTGACACCGGCAACGCGAAACGACCGGAAGTGCTGGCCTCGCGGATCATCTCCAGCGTCGACCACCAACACGCATTCCTGATCAACCGCAACAAGATCGGCTCGATGGTGCTGCCCGGGGAATCGCTGTTCGTCCTCGAGGTTCAGCCGGCGTCCTACGCGATCCTGGCCACCAACGAGGCCGAGAAAGCCGCCGACATCAAGGTGATCGACTTCCGGATGATCGGCGCCACCGGCCGCGTGTACCTGTCCGGTACCGAGGCCGACATCCGCACCGCGGCCGAGGCGGCCCAAGACGCACTGGCCAGGGCCACTGCATGAACGTCAGCAGAGACGACCTACGTGCCTTGGTGCGCGAAGTGGTTCGCGAAGCGGTAGCGGGCCTGTCGGCGGGGCCGGCATCCAAGACCCCGGGGCCGGTGGCTGTCCCCCCACCACCGGCCCCGGCCCCCACACGAGCCGGATTGTCGGCTCCGCCGACGACGGCCGGATTGTCGGCTCCGCCGACGACGGCCGCCGAGCAGATGGGCCTGGACCCCACCGGTCCCCGCGCCGCCGACGGCAAGAACCGCACCGAGACCGTGCAGCTGACCAATGACAAGGACCTGGACAGCTTTGTCCGGAAGTTGTTGCGGCTCTTCGAAAGCCCGAAGACCCGCGCTGACCTCAAGGCCGGGCGGCTCAGCTTCCGGTTGGCCGGTACGGCGTCGGCCGGCGGTCGCGGCACCGTGCATCGCATCGAGGCGGGTGCGGTGACCGAACGGCAGATCGCCGATCTGGCCGGCGGCACCTTGGTGCTCGGCCGCAAGGCGGTGCTCACCCCACTGGCTCGCGAGAAGGCGCGCACTTTGGGGATCACGATTGAGAAGGAGCGAAAGTGCTAGCAGCGACTGTCACCGGCAACGTGTGGTCCACCCGTCGGATCGACGGCATCCCGGCCGGCGCGTTCCTCGAGGTAGAGGTCGACGGGGGCACCTCCCGGATGATCGCGTTCGACGTACTCGGCACCGGCGTCGGCGAACGCGTCCTGATCGCCCAGGGCTCGGTGGCCGCGAACTGGTTCACCGGCACCCCGCCCCCGGTCGACGCCCTCATCATCGGTTCCATCGATTCCAATCCCAACAAATAAGGAGAAAAACCCATGTCCAGCAACGCAATCGGACTGATCGAGACCAAGGGCTACGTCGCTGCGCTGGCCGCCGCCGACGCCATGGTGAAGGCTGCCAACGTCACCATCACCGACCGTCAGCAGGTCGGCGACGGACTGGTCGCCGTGATCGTCACCGGTGAGGTCGGTGCCGTCAAGGCCGCCACCGAGGCCGGCGCCGAGACCGCCTCGCAGGTCGGTGAACTGGTCAGCGTGCACGTCATCCCCCGCCCGCACGGTGAGTTGGGCGCGCACTTCGCGGTCGCCAGCAAGTAGCCATGCCGACCACAGCTGAGGACAGCACGCGGATTCACACCCAGATCCGCGTCTACCTGTTGGTGGAGGACCTGCAGCGCCAGTTCGCCGCGTACCTCGGAACACCGACCCGGGCGCGGGGATACCCGCCGTACGAGGGCGAACACGCCCTGATCGTCGAGGTGTCCCCCGCTCTGGCCATCGAGCGGGTGATCGACCTGGCCCTGCGTGAGGTGCCCGGCATCCAGCCCGGAATCCTGTATGTGGAGCGACAATTCGGCGTGCTGGAGATCCACTCGGCCGATCTGGAGGACGTCAAGCGGGCCGGCGAGGCGATCCTGGCCGGCACCGGAAACAAGGCCTCCGATCAACTGCGGCCGCGGGTGCTCTACCACGACATCATCGAGAACATCACCGATCAGCACGCGGTGATCCTCAACCGCAACCGGCAGGCCTCGATGATCCTGCCTGGCCAGTCGCTGTTGGTCTACGAGATGACCCCGGCGTTGTTCGCCGCGGTCGCGGCCAACGAGGCGGAGCGGGCGGCCCCCGGGCTCACCGTCGTCGACGTGCAGATGATCGGCGCCGCGGGCAGGCTGTACATCGGCGGCAGCACCGCCGATGTGACCGTGGCCCGGGACCGGATCACGACGGTGTTGGATGGTATTGAGGGACGCGACCACTAGATGGTCGCCAGCGTGAAGAAGAGACGGTACTGATGGTTATCACCGACGAGATCGATGTCGCCCGACTGGCGCTGCGCCAGTACGACATCGGAGCCGACGCGACGCTGCGACTGCTCAACCTGTCCGAGAATGCCACCTATCTCGTCGAAGATGCCGGCACCCAATCGATCCTGCGGGTGCATCGGCAGGACTATCACCGGCCCCACGAGATCGAGTCGGAACTGGATTGGCTGCAGGCATTGCGGACCGACAGCGACGTCACGGTGCCCGCGGTGCTGCCGACGCGTGATGGCCGGCGGCTGGTGACCGTCACCGGTGAGGAGACCGCCGGGGTGCCCCGCCATGTCGTGCACTTCGGCATGGTGGCTGGAGCCGAGCCCGACGAAGGGTCCTTGACCCTCGACGATTTCCACACCCTGGGCCGTATCACCGCCTCCCTGCACGACCATTCGCAGCGGTGGCAGCGCCCAGCCGGTTTCGGCCGCTTCGCCTGGGACTGGGACCACAGCCTGGGCGCGACACCGCGCTGGGGGCGTTGGCACGACGCCTCGGGGGTCGGCGGGGCCGAGCGGCAGGTGTTGGAGCGGGCCCAGAAGCTGCTCCATGAGCGGCTCGGGGCCTACGGCACCGGCCCCGACGTCTACGGCCTGATCCACGCCGATCTTCGGCTGGCGAACCTGCTCGTCAATCCCGACGCAGGCTCGTCCGGTCCGCAGATCACCGTCATCGACTTCGACGACTGTGGATTCGGCTGGTACTTCTACGATTTCGGCACGGCGGTGTCGTTCATCGAAGACGACCCCGCGCTGCCGGACTGGCAGGACGCCTGGGTGAGCGGTTACCGCACCCGCCGCGACCTGCCCGCCTCGGACGAGGACATGCTGGCCTCGTTCGTACTGCTGCGCCGGCTGCTGTTGCTGGCCTGGATGGGCAGCCACAGCCACTCCAAGGAATCGGCTACCAAGGCGATCAGCTACGCCGCCGGCAGCTGCGAACTGGCCGAGCGCTACCTGCGTTCCAACGGCCATTCCCTGACCTGACTTCCAAAGGACCCCACCCATGTTCACATCGCTTCAGGGCCGTTCGGCCATCGTCACCGGCGGCAGCAAGGGCATCGGCCGCGGCATCGCCGAAACCTTCGCCAACGCCGGCGTGGATGTCCTGATCACGGGCCGTAACCAGGACGACCTCGACAAGACGGTCACCGCGCTCTCTGGCGCCCCGGGCCGGGTGAGCGGTCTTCGCGCCGACGTGACCAGCCCCGAGGCCGCTATTCAGGTGGTCGACGAGGCGGTCAAACGACACGGCGGACTCGACATCGTCTGCGCCAACGCCGGCATCTTTCCGTCCGGGCGTCTCGAGGAGCTCACCCCCGACGACATCGAACAGGTGCTGGCGGTGAACTTCAAAGGCACCGTCTACATCGTGCAGGCCGCCCTTGAGGCGCTGACGGCAAGCGGGCACGGTCGCGTCGTCATCACGTCGTCGATCACCGGGCCGATCACCGGTTACCCCGGCTGGTCGCACTACGGCGCGTCCAAGGCCGCCCAGTTGGGCTTCCTGCGCACCGCCGCAATGGAACTGGCGCCCAAGAAGATCACGGTCAACGCCGTGTTGCCCGGCAACATCGTCACCGAGGGGCTGGACGGCATGGGCCAGGACTACCTCGACCAGATGACCTCGGCGGTGCCCTCGGGCCGGCTCGGATCGGTCGCCGACATCGGCAACGCGGCACTGTTCTTCGCCACCGACGAAGCCGCCTACATCACCGGACAGTCGCTGGTCGTGGACGGCGGACAGATTCTGCCCGAATCGCACATGGCGATCGCCGAACTGTAGTCCGGCCCGGATAGAATTGGCTGTACCAATACACGGTTAAGGGGGCCGGGGTGGCACTTCACAGCGAGGAGCTGCGCAGGCGCATCGTCGCCGACATCAACGCCGGCACCCCCGGCACCAAACTGGGCAGTGAACGCGACCTGGCCGAGCAGTACGGCACCAGCCGCTCCAGCCTGCGCCAGGTGTTGGCTGCGTTGGAGGAAGCCGGGCTGGTGCACCGGGTGATCGGCCGGGCCGGCGGCATCTTCATCAGCCACGGCCAGGTGGAGCGTCAGCTGTCGGACGTGGTCGGAGTACCCGCGTTCCTGGCCAACCAGGGTTACGTCGCGGGTACCCGCGTGCTTTCGACGCGCATCACCACGCCCGACGACGCCACCCGGGCCGCGCTGCGGCTCGGCCCCGGCGACTACGTCATCGAGATCCAGCGGGTGCGGCTGGCCGACGGCTTCCCGATCTCGTTGGAGCACGCCCAGTTCCCCGCCGACGCGTTCCCCGGACTGCTCGACCAACAACTCGGCGGATCGCTCTACGAGATCCTGGAATCCCGTTACGGTCTGGTCACCGGCCGGGCCGACGAACGCATCGAAGCCGTCAACGCCACCAGCAACGAGGCCACCCTGCTGGGCATCAAACCCAAAGCGGCACTGCTGCTGATCACCCGGATCACCTACGACCAGAACGGCACCCCGTGCGAGTTCTCCCGCGACCTGTTCCGCGGGGACCGTACGGCGTTGGCGGTGACGGCCAAAGGTAGCGGTATCGCCACCCACGCCGATGCCAACACCGCCTCGGTCACCCTGCAGCGTCAGGCCGGCTGACCCGCTTCGGCGTACCCGTCAGGCCGGCACCGCGTCGGTATCACGGTCCCAGACCCGGTGTTGGGCCATGACCGCCGCCGCGGCCTCGACGAACTCCGCCGGTAGATTGCCACTCGGCGCGGTGATCACGCCGCCTACCGAGCTCACCTTGTCGGGCAGCGTTGCGACGACGCCTGCGGCGCGCAACATTTCGCCGCCCTCTCCGAGAGCCAGCACGGCCTTGAGGTGTTTGTATGCCTCGGTGACGAAATGCACGGCGTAGCCGTCTTGCACGAGGCTTTGGACCGATTCGGCCCCGCCGGCCACCGCGACGGCGTCATAGAGGACCGACGCCATGGTCGTCATGCCCTTGTCCACCTTGAGCTCGCCGCCCGAGGCGCCCCGCAGCGTGCCGCCGCCGCTGGGCGCGAGCACCTCGACGATCGCGCCACGTTCGGTCATCGCCCTCTTGAATTGCTCTGCGGTGTCGGCATCGACACCGTCGGCCGCGAGCAGGGCGATCTTGCGGGATTCGATGCTGTCGGTGGCGGTGTTGAGCTGGGACAGCGCCGGGGACGCCGGTTCGTCTCGTTCGATCGGGACGGCCGCCGGGGCGGGCAGACCGAGCTTGGCAGCCACCTGGGCGGCCAAGGCGTTGTCGATCAAGTTGAGCTGATCGACCACACGTTCTCGAATCCCCGTCTCGGCGTTGACCTTTCCGAGTTCGAAGCCGAAGGCCGCCACGATGTGCTTGGCCTCCACCGCGGTCATGCTCTTCCAGAACACCCGGGCCTGGCTGTAATGGTCTTTGAAGGTCTCGGCCCGCTTGCGCATGGCCTGCCCCTCGATGCGCTGGGTGTAGTGCCGGAACACATCTTCATCGGCCAGCGCCGGGCAGCCACCGCCGAGGGTGTTCTTGAAGTAGCTGGTCTTGCCCTGGGGAATCCGGTGCTGGGAGTAGCCGTCGTGCTGGTTGGTGTGCACCTCGGCGATCGGCCGGTTGACCGGGAGGTGGGCGAAGTTCGGTCCGCCCAACCGGATCAGCTGTGTGTCCAGGTAGGAGAAGTTGCGGAACTGCAGCAGCGGATCGTTCGTGAAATCGATGCCGGGAACCAGGTTGGCGGTGTGGAAGGCCACCTGCTCGGTCTCGGCGAAGAAGTTGTCCGGGTTGCGGTTGAGCACCATCTTGCCCACCGGCCGCACCGGGACCGTCTCCTCGGGGATGATCTTGGTGGCGTCGAGCAGGTCGAACGGGAAGTTGAACTCGTCGGACTCGGGCACCAGCTGGACTCCCAGTTCCCACTCGGGATACTGCCCGGATTCGATTGCCTCCCACAGGTCGCGGCGGTTGAAGTCGGGGTCGGCGCCGGCCACCTTCTGGCATTCGTCCCAGATCAGTGAATGCACACCCAACTTGGGCTTCCAGTGGAACTTCACGAACGTGCCCTCACCCGCGGCGTTGACGAAGCGGAACGTGTGCACGCCGAAGCCCTGCATCATCCGGTAGCTGCGCGGCAGGGCGCGGTCCGACATCAGCCACATGATCGTGTGCAGCGTCTCCGGCTGCAGACCGACGAAATCCCACAGGGTGTCGTGCGCGGACTGCGCTTGCGGAATCTCGTTGTGCGGCTCGGGTTTCACGGCGTGGACGAAGTCGGGGAACTTGATGCCGTCCTGGATGAAGAACACCGGGAAGTTGTTGCCGACCAAATCGTAATTGCCCTGCTCGGTGTAGAACTTGGTGGCGAAGCCACGTACGTCGCGCACGGTGTCGGCCGAGCCACGTGAGCCGGCCACCGTCGAGAACCGCACGAAGACCGGGGTGCGGGTGCCCGGACTGGTCAGGAACTTGGCCGCGGTGTATTCGCTCAGCGAATCGTCATACGGCTCGAAATAGCCGTACGCCCCGGCGCCGCGGGCATGCACGACACGCTCGGGTATCCGCTCATGGTCGAAGTGGGTGATCTTCTCCCGGGCATGGAAATCCTCAAGAAGGGTCGGCCCACGCTCACCGACGGTCAGCGCGTCATCGGTGTCGTCGACACGCACACCCTGCTGGGTGGTCAGGTATCCCTCGGCCCGCGTGAAGCGGAACTGATCGAGCTGCTCATGCTTGGGGTCTGGCTTGTCGGCCACCACGCCTCCTCATTGCACACGAAGTCCCGGCACGTTCCGGGCACGCCAGGTCAACTGGCGTCTGCCGCCGGGTACCCGAGGCGACCGGCACGCAAACGCCCAGTTGCCGGCGCCGCGGCCCCCGACGTGACGCCCTTGACGAAGTCGCCCACATAGCGGATCGCCCGCCGCCCCTCGGGCAGGATCTCGGCCGCCAGCGGGAAGTCGTGTATCTGTCCCCGCCAGACATGCAGTTCGCACGGGGTGTCAGCGTCGGCAAGCCGTTCGGCCACCAACTCCGAGTCCACCAGAAGCGATTCGTCCTCGCTGACGTGGATCATCACCGGCGGCATGCCCGACAGATCGGCCGTGGTGGGATCGATCAGCTTTCCCTCGCACTGGCTCTTTCGTAACAGCCGGGCGAACGCCGACAAGGCGGGGCCGGTGAACATCGAGCAGCGACCGATGTTGTGGTGAGCCAGCTTTCGCGCCGGATCGAGATCGATCAGCGGTGACAGGGCGACCAGCCCCGCTGCCGGAACCACGCCGCGGGCCAGCGATGTGAGCATCGCGGCGAACGCCAGATAGCCGCCGGCCGAATCACCGGCGATCACCACGCGTTTCGGGTCGTATCCACTGCGCTCCAACCAGGCCAACCCCGACAGCGCGTCATCGACGGCGTCGGTGAGCCCGCAGGTGGGCAACATCCGGTAGCCGACGTTGAGCACCATCGCGTCGGCGGCCGCAGACAGCCGGGCCGCCAGCGCCCGATGCGTGTTGAGCCCGCAGGTGAGGAAGGCGCCGCCGTGCAGGTACAGGATCGCGTTGCGGGTCGATGCACCTCGTGCCCGAACCACTTCGGCGGGGCAGCCCGGCAACGACACCGGCCGCACCGACGCGGTCAACCGGCCCGGGACCAGGCCGATGATCCGGTCGATCGAGCCCAATGGCCAGGCCAGATTCGGCTGTAACGCCCACGCGCGGACGGCGTTCTTCACAGCCACGCGACACCCGGCGCCCAGCGCCCTCGCCTCCAGGCTTCGGCTGCGGTGAAGCACCCGCTTGCCCGCGCCCTGTTCCCCGGTCATGTGCACCATCTCCTGTTGTAAGGAACGACCGAATACCCGTAAAAGGCTTGGTGAAACGCCCCGCGGGGTATCCCGTCGGCATGGATGGTGCCGAGGAATACGTACCGGCGACAGATGATCTCGCCGAGCTTGCGCACGCGGCTCGCGGCTGCCAGGGCTGTCCGCTGTACCGCGACGCCACCCAGACCGTGTTCGGCGCCGGCCGGTCGAACGCCCGGGTGGTCTTGATCGGTGAGCAACCCGGCGACCGTGAAGACCGTGCCGGTGAACCGTTTGTCGGCCCGGCCGGGCGTGTTCTGGACAATGCCCTTGCCGCCGCCGAGATCGACCGCGCGCAGCTCTACCTGACCAACGCCGTCAAGCACTTCAAGTTCACCACCAACGAGCGCGGCAAGAGACGTATCCACAAAACGCCCAGCCGCACCGAGGTGGTGGCATGTCGGCCGTGGCTGCTGGCCGAATTGGACGCGGTATCACCGGATGCCGTCGTACTCCTCGGCGCCACCGCGGCCAAGTCCTTGTTGGGCAACGACTTCCGGCTGACGCGTCATCGGGGTGAGATCCTGCACGTGACCGGACTCGTATCGAAGGGCGATCCGGCCCTGGTGGCGACGATCCACCCGTCGGCGGTGCTGCGCGGACCGTCAGATACCCGCGACGAGGCGTTCGACGGCCTGGTGGCCGATCTCCGTACCGCCTACGCGACCACCCGAACGGTACGCAGCTGAGGATCCGCCGGGTCGGGCAGATTCATCCCTGCGGTGAGCCCGGTCCGCAGATAATCCAGTACCGGCTGGTTGATCCGCTCGCCGGGGACCACGGCGGGGATACCCGGCGGATACGGGGTGATCTGTTCGGCGGAGATGCGGCCTGCCGCCTTGTCCACCGGGACGTCCTCGACCTCGGCGAAGAACGCGTCGCGCGGCGCGATGACCGTCTCGAGTTGAAGTTCGTCGGGCGAGGGCAGGTCCACCCGGGCCGGCGGGTCGAAATCGTGGGCGGCCTTGCGCCACAGCTTGAGAGCCTCGACCAGCCGACCGGCGGTATCGGCTCCGTCGGCCAGGGACATGGTGGCCAGGATTCGCCGATGGTCAGTCATTCCCATGTCGAGCTGGCAGTACTCGCGCAACCAGTCCGCCGCCTGGTAGCCCGACGTGCCCGTGCCCGACACGTCGATCAGTACCTGCAACCGGTCCAGATCGTGCGAGGCCTCTTTGCCCAGCAACTCCTTGTCGAGCACCTCGATGCCGTCGATGTCCTCGATTTCACGACGGGTCTCGTTCGCCAATTCCAGTGCCGCGTCCATCAATTCGTGGCCGTGCTGCACCATGTGCCGGCGCCAGCCGTCAATCGCGGAGTACACCAGCACATTCGGGCTCGTGGTCATGAGCAGATCGGCGCACGCCGACAGGCGGTTCTGGTCCACCAGATCGCCCTGCAGGTGAAAGACCGATCCCTGCTCGAAACCCGCACCCATCTTGTGCACACTCACCACACACACGTCGGCACCGGCATTCATCGCCCACGTCGGCAGGTCCTCGTGGAACGGCAGGTGCGCTCCCCACGCCTCGTCGACGATCAACGGCTTGCCCCGCGCATGGCAGACCTCGGCGATGCCTTCGATGTCGGCGCAGGTGCCATACGGGCTCGGGCTGACGATCAACGCCGCGGCGGCGTCGGGATGACGCTGCCAGGCCTCTTCGACCTGCTGCGGGGACGGCGGGTGCGACAGGTGCCGTTCGGTGTCCCACTGCGGCGTGATCCAGCGCGGCACCAAACCGGAGAAGATCAGGCCGGCCACCACCGACTTGTGGCTGTCCCGGCTGAGCAGCAAGCTGCCGTCCTGCCCGGCGACGGCCATCATCGCGGCCTTGACCGACAGCGAGCTGCCGCAGGTGGAAAACCACGCCACTTTTGCGCCGACGGCCTCGGCCATCAGGTCCTCGGCCCGTTTGAGGTACCCGTTGCTCATCTTGCGGTCATCGAGCCCACCGCTGGCCAGGATGTCGCTGAGGAACGGTTCGCGACCCAACACCTGCAGCGTCCGCTGGTCGACACCGCGACCCTGCCGATGCCCCGGCGGCGAAAACCCGTAATGGTTCGAATTGTGGTACTTGTTCAGCGCGTCAAGCAGCGGCGCTTCGGCCTGGTCCATACCGCTCATGGCGGTGGAATACCCACATCGACCCGACCCCCACACCCCTGGTCACCGCCGGTCCGGTCCCGTTGACTTTGAACCCACGCACACCGCCACCCGCACAACTGCGGCGTCAGTTCAAAGTCAACACAGAGATCAGCGCTGGAACACCACTTCACCGCCGATGATGGTGGTGGCCACCAGGGCGGCGTCGAGCTCATCGAGTACCCGCTGCGGCGCGGCAGCCAACAGGCACAGGTCACCGGGCTCGCCGGCGGCGATGCGGCGTGGGACGGCCGGATGCTCGGCACTGCCGAAAAACAGCGTCAGCGCGCGAACTGCGGTGATGCGCTCGGCCGGGTTCAGCACCACACCGGCCGGGGTACGGCGATGCACGGCCGCGCGCATGGCGGCCCATGGGTCGGCAGCACCGAACGGCGCGTCGGTGGACAGCGCCACCGGGATGCCCGCGGACAGCAGCGTGGCCACCCGCCACAACTGATCCTGCTCATCGGCCGGCACGTCGGTGCGGTACTGGTCGCCGCGCTCGGCGACGAAGTTGGGCTGGGTCACGACGGTGGCGCCGAGGGCGACGAGATCGTCGACGACGTCGGCGGGCACCATCGCAGCGTGTTCGATCCGATCACCGGGGTGGCTGCCCGCCGCCCGCAGCGCGGCGATGGTGACGACGAGTTGTGCCGAGGTCACGCAATGCACGGCCACCGGAGCGCCGGCCCGGTGCCGCTCGGCGATCCACGCCGTCAGCGCCTCCAGGTCGAGGCTGTCGTCGTGCAGGATGCGCTTACCGGGTGCCAGGTAGTGCGCGCGCTGACGCAGACCGACCGGACGGTCCTCGGGTCGTAGGTCGGGCGTGGCATCGGTGACGCCGGTGACGCCGTAGCCGGCGAGGGTGTCGCTGAGCTCGGCAACCGCGGCGGGCCGGCGTTGCAGCGTGTCCGACCAGGTGTGGTCGGCACTGCGCAAGATCCCGTCGGGGTGGTCGGTCAGACCGACGGCGGCCAACCCCGCCGAGTTCACCGTCCACAACACTCCGCTGCGGTGTTGCACCCGTACCGGGACGTCCGGGGACAACCGGTCGAGCCGGCGGCGGTCCAGCGGACCGGCCACCGCCTCGTGGTAGCCGACGGCGCGGATCCAGCCGTCACTGCCGGGCCCTGCGGCCGTCAACACCGAGGCCAACGCGGCCTCGTCGGCCACCTCGGCGGGGCCGACGCGAACCGAATCCTGTTCGGCCGCAGCGGAGTGCACATGCAGATGGTGGTCCTGCAGTCCCGGGATCACCGTGGCGAACGCGGCATCGATCACCTGCTCGTGGGGCTCGGCCGGCAGTGATTCGGCGACCGCTTCGATGGTCTCGCCGACGCGGATGTCGGTGACGCGGCCGTCCAGCAGGGTCGCGCGGCGAATCAGCATGGGGCCGTGTTCCGTTGCGCCACCAGCGCCCGCACAGCGGCGTTGTCGGCCCCGAGTTCGCGGCCGGTTGAGGCGATGGCCGGGAGTGCGGGCGTCACCTCGATCTCATCTGCGGTTTGGCATTGGTAACCGGCAGCCACTGCCGCCATCGACAACTCGATGAGTTCACCGCCACCGCGTCTTCGCGACGCCGCGACGGCGGCGGCGGCCTGCAATCCGGTCAGCGGATCGGCCAGGGCGTCCCCGATGAACACCGGTGTGCGGTCGCGATATCCGACCAACCCACCGGATACCGCGGCGTCATCGCCGAACGCCACCCAGTCCGCCTGCTCACCTTCGGCGCCGTGTCCGGTGATGCGCAGCCAGATCCGGCCCGGCCGGGCCGCGACGGTGACCGGTCCCAGCTCACGCCGGTCCAACGCCGCCGGGCGCGACGACTCGATCACCACGTCGGCGGCACACAGCAGGGCGGCCAGCTCCTGCGGAGCGTCGAAATCGACGACATACGAAAGCTTTCCACCGTTCATCCAGTCGAAGAACTCCGGGGACCCGGCGCGGGTACCGTCGGGCCGGCCGGTGCTCTCCACTTTCACCACGGTGGCCCCGGCCCGGGCCAGCAGCTGGCCGCACAACGGGCCGGCCCACATCGACGACAGGTCGGCCACCAACATTCCGTCGAGCGGGCCCGGTTTGCCGGAGCCCAGTGGCGTCACCACCGGGGGCGTCGCCGATGTCTCACCGAGCACGGCCACCGGCAGTCCGAGCAGTCGCGCCCGTTCAGCCGCTTCGGCCCCCGTGATGGCCGCCGTCCACGTCCCGATCTCCGGCCACGGGTCGTCGTCAATCGAATCGGCCTGCAGCAAGGCTGGAATCGTGGCGATGTCATCAGTACGCGACAAGGTCAGGGCAATCCAACCGTCGCGGGCGCCGAGCAATCGCGTCGCCCCGCCGGCCGAAACCTGTCCGGCAGGGGCGATATCGAGTAACGCGGCACGGCCGGTGATCAGTTCGGCGGCATCCACCGCGACGCCGGTGTGCGCGGCGAAGTCGTCGGCGACCGCCTGGGCCTGCCTCAGCACGGCCCGCGGGATCGCCAACGGTGTCATCAGAACTGCAGCGCGCTGAACCGCCAGTCCAGCACCTGGCGATCCTCACCGCCGTCGGGTCCACCTGCCGCGTACACCAGTGACCGCAGCCGCAGCACCCCGGCCTCGGCCGATTCGACGTGCAGCTCGCTGAACAACGTGTCGCCCTCGTGCACCGGACCGGTGTGGTCGCAGGACTCCCAGCCCAGCACGGTGACCAGGTTCGGCAGCAATCGGCCGGCCTGGGCCAACGCCAGACCGATCGTGTGCCCGCCGTACACCAGACGCTGCCCGCCGGCCCGCCAATCATGGTGGGTGGCAGCGATGTTCAAGGTCAGCCGGGCCAATTCCGGGGCGCTGCTGACGACGTCGGCGGTGCTGTGCAGCACCGCGCCGGCCAGGTCCGGGTCGAAATGCGGCCCCGGCACTCGGGTTCGGAAAGCCTCGGCATCCCAGCCGGCGGTCGGGTCCGGCGCCGATACGTCGACCCCGATGGCGGACAGGTCGTCGGCATGACCGGTGTCGACGGAATCGCCGGACAGCGGCAGCATCGCGCAGCGGTAGAAGTCCAGAACCTTGCGATCCTTCTGATCCACGGTGGTCATCCGCAGCGCGGCCAGACCCGTGGCCGCACGACCCGGCTTGGCCGAATTCTGTTTCAGACCAACCACTTCCGTCCGGGTATACAAAGTGTCCCCGATCATCGGGCAGCGGTGAAACGCCAGCCCCCGGTAGAACAGGTTGGCCTTGACCCGTTGGGTGACCAGCGTGCTCTGACCGATCGCCACATCGCAGACCAACGCCGGATGCGCCAGGGGGCCGGGCTGACCGGTCACCGCGGTCGCGAGTTCGGCGTCCAGCGCCAACCGCAACCGGTCACCGAGGATCGCCTGATGCGCGGCGGCGGCACCGGCGGTCAGCGTCATCGACGGAGCCGTGTCGAACACTTGACCGACGGTGAGGTCGTCGAAGAACGGGCCACCGAATGTCCGATGAGGCGCTGCCATGGAGTCACATGCTAGTCATGGCGCACGGACGGCCGGGCCTCACACCATCGTGGCCAGGTTGTGCCAGAAGTTCCTGAGGCTTTCCGTGCCACCGAAAAGCGTGGTGAAGTTGGTCGAGTCGACCAGGACGATGTTCCCGGCCCGACGCCCGGTCGGCGGCAACCAGATCAAGGCGTTGAGCTCGGTCTCGCCGGCCGCGGTGAACGGATGCGGCCGATCCGGGTCGACGCGCTGGCGGCCGAGGACATGCAACCCGGCACTTTCCGGCGCGGTCAGCTCATAGTGCGGCAGGTGTGGGTGGAAATTGAAGGTGGTGACGTTGTCCAGCAGCCGTAGCCGGTCGAGATCCCGCGCCATCGTCAACGGCGCAATCTCGCCGGTGCCGGGCACCACCGCCGGTCGCAGGCCCCAGATGTTGTGTACCGGTACGTCGAGCGCCGCCATGAGGGATCGGGTGTAGCGGCCGAACCGTTGCCGGCGGGGCACGAGCGGGTCACCGTGATGCTCATGTTCGACTTGGCGCTGGCCGAGATCCTCGGTGAAGCCGACGTCGTGATGTGGCGCCAGCACCAGACAGGTGCCCTCCCGCTGCAGCCAGACTTGCAATGCGGCGATCTCGTCGGCCGTGGCCTCCTGCCCGGACGGCAGATGGTCGAGGCCGAACACCATCAGCGTGTCGGTGTCGTCCAAGATCCGTTCGTCGATTCCGAGCTGATAGCCCGCCTGGTCGATGCGTTGAAAGACCGCGACGGGGTGGCCCGTGACCTCCTCGGCGAGTTGCTGGAAAGCCAGGGTGGACCGGTGGAACAGTTCCAACGTTCCCGCCACGCCCTGCAGGAAGTTGGCTGCGTCATACTCGGGCGTCTCGTAGGCCGGCCACAGCGCGTTGCGCACCTCGGTCAGCGTGGAGAACCGGTTGTCCATCTCGGCGGGGCTGCGTTGCGATTCCCAGGGGTAGCTCCACGTCCAGTAGATGCTGATCCGCCGCCCGCCCGAAGGTGGTCGCGCCACATGGCTCTGGTTGTACGTGCGCGCGCGCCTGAGGGTGCTCATGCCTGGCCCTCCGCGAGGTACCGCAACGCATTGATCCCCGGCAGGAAGAAATACGCGCCGCCCAACACCGTGGTGAATGCCGGCAGACCCTTGAACACCTTGCGGATCGGCCGGCGCGGCACGGTGAAATCAAGCGTGCCGTCTTGTGTTCCACAGATCGGGTCGTGCTCGTTGCCGAGCTCGTGGAACGACGCGTCGTTGATCCAGACGTTCTGGGCGAACTCAAACTGGCGGACCAGGCTGGCGCAGATGATGAATGCGGCGATGCCACGGTCCAGGCCGTCGTCAGGCGCACCTTCCGGTAGGGCCGGACCATAGGTGGCGCCCCGGCGGATCATCCGTCGCCGGTTCATGTTGTGGGCGGTATCCCGCGGGTTCAACCGTCGCGCGTGGGATCCCAGTGGCACGGCATAACCGTGCGGATCCATCTCCTTGTAGTTGAAGTCGTTGTTGCGCATCGGATCTGCCCCCAGCTCCGGGTCATCCCGGTCCGGAGCCAGCACCAGCGGGGCCCCGCTACGCCAGCGACCCATGAGTTTGGCGGCCAGCAACTCCTGCGCATCGGGTGTGTCGGCGCCTGCGCGCAGGAAGTCGCGGAACACCCCGACATGTTCACGTAACCGGCGGTAAGCCAGGTAACTGCCGTTGCGCGACAACACCTGTGGTTCCGGCAGACCGGCCGGCGGACCGTTCTCGTCGGGATAACCCAGGATGAACTCCCCCGGTTCCAGCGCCGGGCCGGAGCCCGGTGTCGGCTCCTCACCGGCGCCCTTGACCGCCGGCTGCGACAACCGATCCCGGAAGCCGAAGTGGTCGTGGGCGTAGTTGAAGGGTGGGTTCGCGTTGAGATCGAGATACGACAGGCTGCGGACACCGGGGAACCGGGCCAGGTGTTTGTCGTGTTCGCCGATGCAGCGCGCATGCTCCTCCGCGTCGCGCGCGAAAAGGATGGCGATGGCGTGCACATCGTCTCCGGCCAGCCCGCCCACCCAGCCCTGCGGGCTGTTCGGCCCGGTGTCGCCCAGGATGTCCGCCCGAGCCGCCATGCCTTCCCGAAACTCCTCAGGGAAAGTGGCCAGCGATTCTTCGTCGACGCCCAGGGCGCGTAGCCCATTCCAGGTGAACGCCAGGCTGATCCAGCGTCGGGTGGCCTCCATCGAATCACGCGCTTCGGCCACTGAAGCCACCCGGTCGAGCAGGCCACGCAACCAGCCGCGTCCGTCGGCGGCGTCATCGAACGACAGGAATTCGTAACGGCCCGTCAAGGCCGGTGTACGGGTCAGCACGATGTGCTGAATGTCGTCGAGCTCCAGGACGGATGACATCCGATGCCCTATTGCATCTGATCGAGCGCGGTCGAGAAGGCCGCCTTCAACCGCAACGCTTTTTTGATCTCGTCGGCGGTGACGTACGGGTATTCGCCGTACTCCAGGAAGCTGGGACACTGATGGGCTCGGACGAACTCGACGAAGGCCTGCGGGTTCTCCTTCCAATCCTCCGGGAAGCCCTCCAGGTTGGTGAACACCGTGGTGATTCCGGTCTGGCTGAACAGCGCCACCGCATCCTCGGTGTACTTGTCGAAGTCGGTGTCGAAGATGCCCTGGTACTGAAAGTGCAGCCCGGACCCGACATCGAAAAGCAGCCACCGCAAATAGTGGAGCCGGAGCGGGGCAAGAACGTCGGGGCTGGCCTCGATCGCCTCTTCGATCTGCTTGCCGTAGGCGCGGATCGCCTCCTCCCGCCCCTCTTTCACCTTGGCGATGATGGAGAACCCGTAGCAGGCCGGGGTTCTCGGGTAGATCGGGCCGTATCGACCACGCTCGAGCTCGAAATAGCCTTCTTTCGGAATGGCCTTGGCTGCCGGTGTGGTCCAGGTGTTCTCACTCGTCGACATCGGGCCTCCCGTGGCGCGACCGGACTCCAGATGGTTGGTGGCTTCATCCAAGCACAAACGGCTTCGGTTCGGCGGCCGGTCACTTGTTTGCGAAGCCAAATACATTGCGGCTCTGCTGTTTAGTTTTCCCGCAAGAAACTGTGAATTTTCTGTTCACGTCGCTTACGCTCACAGAGGTCAAGGCGTTCCGGCGGAAAGGCGGGCCATGTCAGTCCTGCACCGTTTCTTGATCGCAGCCCTGGGCACCACTGCCGTGCCGATCGCCATCGCCGGCGCCCCACCCGTCGCCGCCGAATGCACCAATGCCAACGGCGTCACCGTGTGCGCGCAAGGGGAAGTACGTGGCGCCAACGGCGGAAGCGGGCCCGGACTGTCCGGTCCTGTCGTGCCCTACCCCTGCGAATACGACTGGTATTGCGACTCCGACTGGGATCTCGACATCGGAATCGACCCAGGGCCACCGCCTGGCGGTGGTATCGACATCGGACGTCCGGGCCGGCCCGGGATCGGCCCGCGTTGAGTAACCCGCTGTCCCCGAAAGGTATTCGTTCAATGCCGTTCAGGTCGCACACGTATCGGTGAGGAGCCGAACATGACAACACCGTTTTCCCTGCACCTCCCCCTGCACCGGCTGATGGTCGGAATTGCCGGTGCGGCGATCGCCGGCGCCGCACTGGTGGGCACCGCCGCGGGCGCAGCCGCCGACCCGCCACCGGACTGCACGTCCGCCGACCTCGCCAGGGTCATGTCGGGCGTCTCGGCGGCCACGTCGGACTATTTGTTCGCCCACCCCGAGGTGAACACCTTCATGACCGGGCTCAAGGGCCTGCCCAAAGACCAGATCCGGGAGAAGATCCGAGCCTACGGCGACGAGAACCCCCAGGTCCGTGCCGATCTGCAGGGGATCCGCCAACCCGCCGTCGAGTTCCGCGACCGCTGCGGCTGATCAGGCCGACGGGGCCGGGCCGATCTCGTCGACCAGCCCCCACGCCAGGGCGGTGGCCGCGTCGATGGTGCGCCCGGACAACACCAGGTACGCGGTGCGCCACCGGCCGATGCGTCGGGTGATGCTCACCGTGCCGCCTGCGCCCGGGATCAGACCGAGCGCAAGTTCCGGCAGGCCGATGACGGCGTCCGGGTGGCAGCTGACCCACCCGCAATAGCAGGCCATTTCCAGTCCGCTGCCGAGAACTTGCCCGTGCACTTCGGCGCGGCAGCGCCGCCCGAGCCTGGCGGTGAGTTCGTCGAGGACGAGAGCGGGGCTGTACCGGGTGCGGGCCAGATGAGCGCTGGCCGGGTCGTCGAACGAACCGAACTCGGCCAGATCACCACCGCTGCAGAAGGATCGGCCGGTGCCGCCGAGCACCACCTCGTCGACCGAATCGTCCAGCCGGGCCACCTCGAGCGCCTCCAGCAGGGCGGCCCGGGCGTCGGTGGAGAACGCGTTGTGCCGCTGGGGCCGGTTGAACCGGACGTACAACGTATTGCCGTCGCGGTGGGCCAGCACCGGATCGGGCAGCTGCGGTGCGCTGGCCGGGCCGCGCTCGGCCAGCCACCGGGCGAACTCCGGCCCCGATTGCAGGGTCGAGTAGGCCAAGGATTCGGTGATGAGTCCGGACCGGGTGGGGCCGGCCGGATCGAACGAGCGCAGCACGTCGTCACACACCGCGGCGGCCTGGGGCCACCGGTCGCACCGCTGCGTGAGCTCGTCCAAGGTCTGCTCGACCGATCCGACGGTGACCACCCGGCGGTCGGTACTCGGATGTTCGGTCACCGTGAACGTCGCCGCGTCCGTCGGGGTGTCGACCCCGACGACGATCCCGCCGGGCAGCTCGTGGCTCACGAGTACTTGTTTATCAGCCCCTGCTTGAACAGCTTGCCGGTGTCGGTGCGCGGCAACTCGGCCTCGAAGGAGATCGAGCGCGGGCACTTGTAATGGGTCAGCTTGTCCCGCAACCAGGCCAGCAGTTCCTCGGCGAATTCGGGGGTGGCATCTGCCGGATCGACGGTCTGCACCACGCCCTTGACGCTCTGCCCCATCTCGTCGTCCGGGATACCGAACACCGCCGCGTCCATCACCTTCGGGTGGACGACGAGCATGTTCTCGGCTTCCTGGGGGTAGATGTTCACTCCGCCCGAGATGATCATGTGGTGGCGACGATCGGTGAGGTAGAGGTAACCGTCCTCATCGAGATAACCGATGTCGCCCACCGTCTTCCAGCCGTGCGAATCCCGGGACGAGGCGGTCTTTTCCGCGTCGTTGAGGTACTCGAAGTCCTGGCCGCCCTCGAAGAAGATCTCCCCGGCCTGACCGGGCGGCAGCTCGTTGCCGTCCTCATCGAGGATGTGCACGATGCCCGTCATCGCCCGGCCGACCGAACCCGGGTGGGCCAGCCACTCGTCGGCGGTGATCAGCGTGGCGCCGATGGCTTCGGAGGAGGCGTAGTACTCGTCGACGATCGGGCCCCACCAGTCGATCATCTGCTTCTTGATCTCCACCGGGCACGGCGCGGCGGCGTGCATGATCCGCTGCAGGCTCGACACGTCATACGAATCTCGTACGCTCTCAGGCAGTTTCAACAACCGAGTGAACATCACCGGGACGAACTGGCCGTGGGTCACCTTGTGTTTCTGGATAGCCTCCAGGCAGCCTTCGGCGTCGAAGCGCTCCAGCACCACGGTGGTGATACCGGCGGCCTGGGTCTGCATCGACCACACCGACGGTGCGGTGTGGTACAGCGGTGCGGGGCTCAGGTATACCGAATCCGGCTGCATCCAGAAGCCGACCAGGGCGGCCATCATGCCGGGGGTCTGCGAGGGCGGCAGATGCGGGAGCTCGCGTTTGATGCCTTTGGGGCGGCCCGTGGTGCCCGACGAGTACTGCAGCAGGTCGCCGTCCATCTCGTCGTCGACCGGGGTGCTGGGCAGGTCGGCGACCGCCTCGGGGTAGCGCTGCCAGCCCTCCAACTCTCCGTCGGCAATCAGCAGGGTGCCCGGTAACCCGTTGGGCAGTTCCTTGTCGAGGCCGGCCAGCACATCTTTGAGAGCGGCCGAGCCGACGATGGCCTTGGCCCCGCTGTTGTCGATGATGTACGCCGCCTCGGCCGGGGTGAGGTGGGTGTTGATCGGCACGTAGTACAGACCGATGCGTCGGGCCGCCCACATCACCGCGTGGATGTGCTCGTTGTTCTCCATGAGGATCGCGACCACGTCGCCCTCCTGCAGACCCTGTTGACGGAAGTGATGAGCCAACCGATTCGCCCGGGCCTCGAGGTCGCCGAAGGTGACGACGGTGCCCGACGGGTGGAGGATGATGGCCGGCTTCTCGGGGTTGGCCTCGGCATGCTCACGGATCTGCATGAAGGCACTGTAACGGGCGCCACTTGACAGGTGTCAAGTGGCGCCCGTTCGGCTCGCCTCAGGCACAGGACGTCGGCAGAGTGTTTACCCGAAACCGCACCGGGTATGCCGCGACCGATCGGTGATTCTCCATTCGGCGAGAGGTCGGGGTATGTCCAATACACGGTGGGTTTCGACGCTCTTTGCCGCGGGGCTGAGTGCCGCGTGGCTGTCGACAGGTATCGCATGGGCGGGCGGGCCCGATGGCACCGTCGAGAACTCGGACGAACACAGCTTTGTGGCAGTCGGCACCGGCGCCTTCCGCGATTCCCTCGTCGGCTTCCGGGGTACCGGCAACACCCGGGAGGAAGCCGCCGCGGCGGTGATCGCAGCCTGCCAGGACGCCGGCGGCAACGATTGCACCAGCGATGAGGAGACCAACGACCATCTGTGCATCGTGTCTGTCGCCGATGACGCCGGAGATGTCGTGGCCGGCGGCGCCGGTATCACCGTCGAGGCTGCTCGCCAGGATGCACTCCAGCGCGCTGCTGCCCACAACAACCCGATGAGTCCCACCTCCCCCGTGGTGATCTCGGATTGCCCATGACCCGGTGTTCAGGGTTACACCTCACCGCGATTCGCGGTTTCGGATTGTGCTTGAAAGGCGGAACGATGGACCGAGGTAAGTCACTACTGGTGGCGGCGGGTTTCGTTGTGGCGGCAGCGGTTTCAGCCCCGGTCGCGCACGCTCGACCGACCTGCCAGAGCACCGGCGCGGCGACGACTGTCTGCTCGACGAACGGCAGCGTGGCGGTCAAGTCACGTCCGGTGACGACGGCTCCGCCGGCAAACCGGCCCGCGATCCCGTGGATCGGCCTTCCCGGCGTCTGATGAGAGCGCCGTAGCCGGTCTGGTCTACCCGCGTCAGATGTTCGAGGCGTCGGCCGGGAAATCCGGCGGCGGCGGCGCTCCTCCGTGGTGACTCGTGCTGCTCGCGCCGTTCAGTCCCAACGTGTAGGCCGTCATCGACATGGATCCGTAGGTGTAGCCGTCCACGAGTACGTCGAGAGTGTCCCCTTCGGCCGCGGTGACGCCGGCCAGGTACAGCAGCGGGATGAAATGGTCCGGCGTCGGCACCGCGCGCCGGAAATCGGAGTGCTCTTGCAGCCGCCCAGCGTCGGCGGGCTCCGAAAGCATCAGCGCCGTCGCATCGGTGTTGAACCGCTGGGCCCAGTCATAGCCGGTGTCCGGGCGGCCCCAGTCCATTCCGCGCAGATTGTGGACCACATTGCCGCTGGCCATGATGAGCACACCACGCTCTCGTAGGGCAGCCAGCCTGGCACCGAGTTCGAGGTGGTATTCGAGTGGCTTGTCGGCGTTGATCGACAGCTGGACCACCGGGATCGACGCCTCCGGGAAAGCGTGTACCAGTACCGACCAGGTGCCGTGATCGATTCCCCAGCTGTCCACGTCTGCGCCCACCCACGTCGGATGCACCACGTCGGCCACTTCCTCGGCCAAGTCCGGCAGACCCGGGGCCGGGTACTGCACATCGAACAGCTCTTGCGGGAAGCCGTAGAAATCGTGGATCGTTCGCGGCCGCGGCATCGCGGTGACAGCCGTGGCGTTGATGTACCAGTGCGCGCTGATCACCAGGATCGCCCTGGGCTTGGGGACCGCCTGCCCGAAAGCCTTCCACGCCGACGTGTACCGGTTGACCTCCAGGGCGTTCATCGGGCTGCCGTGCCCGATGAACGCGGCGGGCAGTAACTCGACCCGCTCGTCGACTCGCGGCGTCTCCTGCATACCTCCTTCCTACCCCGGATGCGAGCTGCGGTCCTACGATGTCAAGACACCCAGCGGAGCAAGCGTGGGAGTGCCGGTGCGATCGACCGAAGCGCTTTGAGGACGGCGTCCACATGCCGTCGGGGGTCGTCACGTTCCTGTTCACCGACATCGAAGGATCGACACGGCGGTGGGAAACCGAACCGGACGTGATGCGGGCCGCGCTGGCCGTACACGACGACGTGTTGCGCGCGGCCATCGGATCCCACGCCGGACACACGTTCAAACACACCGGCGACGGCGTCTGCGCTGCATTCTCGTCACCCGCAGCCGCGATAGACGCTGCAGTCACCGCGCAGCGCGAATTGGGTCTGCCGGTGCGGATGGGCATCGCCACCGGCGAAGCTGAATCGCGCGACGGCGATTACTTCGGAGCGGTACTCAACCGAGCCGCCCGCATCATGGCCGCCGGGCACGGCGGTCAGATCCTGCTCGACGGAGTCACAGCCGGCCTGATCACCGACATCGATCTGATCTCGTTGGGACCGAGACGACTACGTGACATCACCAAACCGGTTGAGATACACCAGGTTCAAGCCGCAGGGCTGCCCTCCGAGTTTCCGCCGCTGAAGACCGAAGACCCGGTGCCGGGGAATCTACGAGCACTCACAAACAGCTTCGTCGGCCGTGAGTCTGCGGTATCCGAACTCGTCGAAGCAGTGCTCGCCCACCGGTTGATGACGCTGACGGGAGTGGGCGGCGTGGGTAAGACGCGACTGGCCCACGAGGTCGGTGTCAGGTTGGCGAGTCGGTTCCGCGATGGCGTCTGGCTCATCGAGCTTGCCGCCGTCACCGATCCACGCGCGTTGCCCGACGCGGTTGCCGGCTCGCTCGGCATCATGCAGCAACCTGGGCGTTCCGTCGCCGAAAGCGTCGCAGACGCTTTGGCAGGACGCAGCCGGCTACTGATCCTGGACAATTGCGAACATCTGCTGGACGCCGCTGCCGAGATGGTCGACACAATCCTCGGCGCGTCGGACACCGTGAAGATCCTCGCCACCAGCCGCGAAGGTCTGGGAGCTACCGATGAACAGCTCTGGCCAGTGCCGTCGCTGACCACCGGGGCCGGCTCCGCGGCCGTGTGCCTGTTTCGCGACCGTGCCGGGGCAGTCGCACCGGGGAACTCGCTCGACTCGCCCACTCAGACATCGGCGGTGGATGAACTCTGCGAACGTCTCGACGGGATCCCGCTCGCAATCGAATTGGCCGCTTCGCGTCTGCAGTCGATGACCGTGACGGAGATCCGCGATCGGTTAGACGACCGCTTCCGACTGCTCGTGGGATCCAGACGGGGCCTGGAGCGCCACCAAACCCTGCGTCACGCAGTGGCATGGTCCGTCGACCTGCTGTCCGGCGACGAAAGATCCTTACTGACAAGATGCTCGGTGTTCGCCGGAGGATTCGACCTCGCCGCCGCCTGTGCGGTCACCAGCTCAGAAGACGAGTTCGGCACTCTCGACGTGCTTGATGCACTGGTCCGCAAGTCATTGGTCATTGCTAACAGAACAGGGGGCCACACAAGATATTCGATGCTCGAGACAATCCGGCAGTACGCCGAGGAGAGCCTTGCTGCGTGCGGTACAGCCGAGGAATGTCGGTCTGCGCACGCCGAGTACTACGCCGCATGCGAGACCGACGTGATGGCGTTGTGGGACAGCCCGCGTCAAGGCGAAGCGTACGAATGGTTCACTGCGAACCTGGCCAATCTGCGGGCTGCGTTCCGGTGGTCGGCCGACCAAGGAGATCTCGACGCTGCCGCGGGAATTGCCTTCTACACATCGATGCTCGGCTGCCTGACCGAACAATCCGAGCCGATCGGCTGGGCCGTCGAACTCATCGAGCCGGCACGCGAGGCGCGCCACCCGCGCCTGGCCCAGCTCTTCGTAGGAGCAGCGCAGTGTTATGCAGCCGGACGGCTCGACGACGCGATGAGCTACGCGGCGATGGGAGAGGCGATCATCGCGAGTGGTGGCTTCGACCCGGTGCCGTTCGGATTCGAGGCCGCCCTGTATGCCGGTCACAGCATGGCGGGCCAACCGCTGGAAGCCACTCGCTTCCTGCGCGATGTGATCGCGCGCAGTCCCCATATCTTGGCACAGGCCTGCCTGGCCCTGGCGCTGGCCCAGGCCAACGCGGATGACGAGGCTCGGGAGGCCGCCGAGGGCCTGCTCGAGGTCGCCGAAACCACCCGCAATCCCAACGCCCAGGTGCTCGCGCTGACCGCCTATGGCTGGAGCCATTTCTCCACCGAACCGGCCGTTGCCTACGCCATCCAGACGCGTGCGCTGGCGATGGCCCGCGACAGCGGAAATCGTCTAACCGAATCCACTGCGGTTATCGGGCTGGCCCGCCTTGCCGTCGTCAGTGGCCGCGCCGCGGGCGCGCTGGACCTGTTGGCCGACGTCCTGCATTTGTATTTCGATTCTGGCAGTTACGAACTGATCCGCGGACCGCTGACGCTGTTAGGGGTCGTGTTCGACCAGCTCGACTTACATGAACCCGCAGCCGTGCTGTTCGGCTTCGCCGCCGAGCCCAGACCGCTCAGTACATTCGCCGAAGCCGGACCGGCGATCGTGCACGTTCGCGAGAGCCTCGACGAGTCCAGGTACGAGTCATTACGCCACTGCGGCAATGCCATGACGCACGCCGAGATCGTGGCCTACGCGTTCGACCATATCGACCAGGCACGTGCCTTTATCACACACGAGAACTACAGATGACGGTCCCTGGCGCCGGCCCGACGGCACACACGGGCATCACCACCTTCTTGTTCACTGACATCGAGGGCTCCACCCGCCGCTGGGAAACCGACCCGGCGGCGATGCAGACCGCCCTGGAAACCCACGACGTGGAGTTGCGCAACGCCATCGAGCAGCACCACGGCCGGATTTTCAAACACACCGGCGACGGCATATGCGCCATCTTCGCATCACCCAAAGACGCTGTGGGAGCGGCCATCACCGCCCAGCGCGAATTGGGTCTGCCGGTGCGGATGGGCATCGCCACCGGCGAAGCGGAATCGCGCGACGGCGATTACTTCGGAGCGGTACTCAACCGAGCCGCCCGCATCATGGCCGCCGGACACGGCGGTCAGATCCTGCTCGACGGAGTCACAGCCGGCCTGATCACCGACGTCGACCTGATCTCGTTGGGACCGAGACGACTACGTGACATCACCAAACCGGTTGAGATACACCAGGTTCAAGCCGCAGGGCTGCCCTCCGAGTTTCCGCCGCTGAAGACTGTCACCACCGGACCGGGAAATCTGCGGGCTGCGACCACCAGCCTCATCGGCCGCGAGGCGGATCTGGCGGAATTGAGCACCGCGCTGAAATCGCATCGCCTGGTGACACTGACCGGTGTCGGCGGCGTCGGCAAGACCCGGCTGGCATTGGAGCTGGCCGCACGCTCGGCCGACGCATATCCGGACGGAGTGTTCGTCGTCGAACTCGCTGCGGTCGGTGATCCGGCGGCGGTGCCGGACTCCGTCGCGGATGTTCTCGGGGTCACCCAGCAGGCCGGTCTGACCGTCACCCAGAGCATTGCCGCCGCGCTGCAAGGCCGATCACGCCTGTTGATGTTCGACAACTGCGAGCACGTCCTGAACGCGGCCGCCGACCTGATCGAGGCGATCCTCACCCACTCGTCGACGGTCACCGTCCTTGCGACCAGCCGCGAGGGACTACGACTCAAAGACGAGCAACGGTGGCCGGTACCGTCACTGGACATCCGCGACGGGCCGGGATCCGCGGCCGCGGAGTTGTTCGTCGACCGAGCTCAGGCGGTATCGCCGCACGCCTCCTTCACCTCGCCGGTCGAATCCGCGGCGGTAGTGGAGATCTGCCGTCGCTTGGACGGAATTCCGCTGGCGATCGAGCTCGCGGCGTCGCGCATCGTTTCAATGACGGCGTCGGAGATCCGCGACCGGCTCGACGACCGTTTCCGGTTGCTCGTGGGCTCGCGGCGGGGGTTGGAACGCCACCAGACGCTCAGCCACGCCGTGCAATGGTCCTACGACCTGCTCGACGGCGACGAAAAGTACTTGCTGACAAGGCTTTCCGTGTTCAGTGGCGGGTTCGATCTGGCGGCCGCGTGCGCGGTGGCGGGCTCACACGACGATCTGGGCACACTCGATCTGCTCGACGCCCTTGTGCGCAAGTCGCTGTTGGCGGCGGACCGGACAGCATCGCGCACTCGCTTCTCGATGCTGGAGACCATCCGTCAGTTCGCAGAGGAACAACTTGTTCGCTCCGGCGGCGCACGGGAAGCGCGCACCTCACATGCGCGCTACTTCGCGAGCTTGGAGGCTGAACTTCTCGCGTTGTGGGACAGTCCGCGTCAGCGGGAGGCCTACGACTGGTTCAACATCGAGTTGCCGAACCTCCGTACGGCCTTTCGATGGGCGACCGACAACGGCGATCTCGACACCGCGGCCGCAGTCGCGGTGAATGCGATCTACTTCGGGTACTTCCTCGAGCAGTGGGAGCCCCTGGGCTGGGTGGAGGAAATCCTGCCGGCCGCCCGGACCGCACGCCATCGGCGGCTGGCTCAACTCTTGGTCGGCGCCACCAACTGCGCTGCGCTGGGACGCGTCGACGACTTCAATGAATACGCCGAAGCCAGCAGGTCGGCAATCGAGGACGGAGACTTCGACGATGTCGGCGACGAGTTCTCCTGCGTGGTGGCCGCCGGCTACAACACAACGGGGCGCCCCGACCGGGCAATCGAGTGGTGCCGGGCAACGATCGCTCGCCTCCCTCAGCGCCACACCGCCAGCCAGGCCGTGTTGTCGGTGACGCTGGCAGTCTGCGGTGCCGCCCAGGAGGCGATCAACGAATCGGCGCGTCTGCCCACCGACGCCGAGAGCACTGCCAACCCCGCCCTGGCCGGTGCCGCACTGCTCGGATATGGCTGGGCCCGCCGCGAGACGGACCCGGCATCTGCGAACCAGGCCCTCTGCCGAGGGTGGGCGCTCGCCGAGGAAAGCGGAGATCGACAGCAGGCGTCGATCTTCGCCTGCCTACTGGCCGGGCTTGCCGCCGCCCGCGGCGAGACCGCCGGCGCCCTCGACTACATCACCCAAGCCGTCCGGCACTACTACGATTCCGGCACCGTCGAGCTCATGCGTAACTCGCTGCGGCTGCTCACCGCACTGCTCGTCCGGCTCGGCGAACACCGACCCGCAGCCATCATCAGCGGGTTCGCCTCGACCGCGATGGCCCGCGCGAGCTTTCCCGAAATCGATGCCGCGATCACGGATTTGAGACGAACTTTTGGAGACGACGGCTACGGGTCACTTGCGTCCGCCGGGGCAAGCATGACCGTCAGCGAGGTGGCCGACTACGCATTCGAACAGATCGGCCGGGTGCGGTCCGCACTTGCTCCTGAACCGGGACGCCATGGCTAGCAAGCGGATCAGGGCCACTGGGCCACTCGCCGAACAGACGCAAACCCGTACCAAATCAACGGATTTGGTACGGGTTTGCGTCTGCTCGCGGGATTAGGCCTCTTCGGCCAAACGGTGCTTGAGGGCGTCGAACTCGTCCTTGATGCCGGTGGGCAGCTTCTCGCCGACGAACTCGAACCACTCCTCGATGAGCGGCAGTTCGGCCTGCCACTCCGCGACGTTGACGGCCAGGGCCTCGTCGACGTCGGCGGGATCCACGTCGAGCCCGGACAGGTCGAGATCCGCCGCGGTGGGCACGATGCCGATCGGGGTGCTCTTGCCGTCGGCCTTGTGCTCGATGCGCTCGATGGCCCACTTCAGCACGCGGCTGTTCTCACCGAATCCCGGCCACAGGAAGCGGCCGTCCTCGCCGCGGCGGAACCAGTTGACGAAGAACACCGCGGGCAGCTTGGACTCGTCGGCGTTCTTGCCGATGTTGATCCAGTGCTGGAAGTAGTCACCGACGTTGTAGCCCAGGAAGGGCAGCATCGCCATCGGGTCGCGGCGCACAGTACCGACCTTGCCCTCGGCGGCGGCGGTCTGCTCGGAACCGAGTGTGGCGCCGATGAACACGCCGTGCTGCCAGTCGCGGGCCTGGGTCACCAGCGGGACGGTCGTCTTGCGGCGACCACCGAACAGGATCGCCGAGATCGGCACACCCTGCGGGTCGTTCCACTCCGGCGCCAGCGTCGGGCACTGCGAGATCGGTGTGCAGTAACGCGAATTCGGGTGTGCCGCTTTATCTTCCGACTCGCGGTACCAGTCCTGACCCTTCCAGTCGATCAGGTGGTCGGGGTCGCCCTCCAGGCCTTCCCACCACACGTCGCCGTCGTCGGTGAGGGCCACGTTGGTGAACACGGTGTTGCCGGCCTCGATGGTCTTCATCGCGTTCGGGTTGGAATCCCAGTTGGTGCCGGGCGCGACACCGAAGAAACCGAACTCGGGGTTGACGGCGTAGAGACGACCGTCCTTGCCGAACCGCATCCAGGCGATGTCGTCGCCGACGGTCTCGGCGCGCCAGCCCGGGATCGTGGGCTGCAGCATCGCGAGGTTGGTCTTGCCGCAGGCCGAGGGGAACGCCGCGGCGATGAAGTACGCCTTGTTCTCCGGGGAGATCAGCTTGACGATCAGCATGTGCTCGGCGAGCCAGCCCTCGTCGTGGGCCATCGCCGAGGCGATCCGCAGCGAGTAGCACTTCTTGCCCAGCAGCGCGTTGCCGCCGTAACCCGAGCCGAAGCTCCAGATCTCACGGGTCTCCGGGAAGTGGGTGATGTACTTGGTCTCGTTGCACGGCCAGGGCACGTCCTTCTGGCCCGGCTCCAGCGGCGCACCGATCGAGTGCAGCGCCTTGACGAAGAAACCGTCGTCGCCGATCTTCTCCAGCGCGGCCTTGCCCATCCGGGTCATGGTGCGCATGGACACCACGACGTACTCGGAGTCGGTGATCTCCACACCCAGCTTGGGATCCTCGGCGCCCAGCGGCCCCATGCAGAACGGGACGACGTACATGGTGCGGCCACGCATGCAGCCCCGGTACAGGTCGGTCATGATGCCGCGCATCTCGGCCGGGTCCATCCAGTTGTTGGTGGGGCCGGCGTCCAGTTCCCGCTCGGTGCAGATGAAGGTGCGGGACTCGACCCGCGCGACGTCGGCGGGGTCGGACTGGGCGAGGTAGGAGTTGGGCTTCTTCTCGTCGTTGAGCTTGGTGAAGGTTCCGGCCTCGACGAGGTGGGCGGCCAACCGGTCGAATTCTTCCTCGGAGCCGTCGGCGAATACCACCCGGTCCGGTTGAGTGAGCTCGGCGACCTCCTGGACCCAGGCCAGCAGTCCCTCATGTTTCGTCGGTGCGGTGTCCAGACCCGGAATGGTCGCTGAGGTCATCAAATTCTCCTGCGTAGGTTTGTGTAACCCAAGCCACGTTGCATCGCGGTCACGGCTACCCCTTGGGTAGAGGTTAACGCGGGTGACATACCCAAGGTGAACCAGTGGTATGTCCGATCACTCACAGGAACGATTCAGATCGGCGTTATCGGCCGGTTACTCACCGGTAGCGTCGTTGTAGCCGTACCGGGCCGCCCGGACAGCGGCCAGGGCGCGGCGTAACGGCGGGATACGCCGGTCGCGCTGCGCGGCCGCCCGAGCTGTGGCGATGGCGTGCTCGCGCAGTTCGGCGTCGATGGTGGCGGTCTTCTCGGCCGCTTGGGCGCTCTCGGCCTCTTCCCGGCCGGCCAGCTCGGTGGTGAGCGCGGTTTCGGCGGCCAGCACGCGCGTCGCCACGAGCTCCTCGACCGTCGACCGCAGCGTGGTGGTGATCTCGGTGACCCAGCGGTCCAGCACCGCCCGGTCGTGCAACAGCCCGCGGGTGGCCACGACCCAGATCGCCAGCAACAGGCCGACGACGGCGCCGACCACGAGCCCGGCGACAGCCAACCGCGGCGCAGCACCGGCCAACAACCTGCTGACCGCGACCGCCACCCCGAGCCCGAAGCCGGCGCCGAGAACCAGCATCAACCTGGTCTCGGCGGTGCGGGACTTCAGCGGCGGCGCCGGCAGGGCGGGGGCCGACGCGGCAGCAGCCCTCGGCGGGGTGGGCAGTTCGAGTTCGCCGGCCAGCGCGTGCAGGTGCGTGGTGACGCCCTCGTCGACCTCTCCGACGACCTCGTCGGCGCGGCGGCGGGCATATTCGTCGAACGTCGCGATGCGGCGACGGCCGATGCCGGCCACATCCTCCTGCAGTTCGGTGCGCACCGAATTGCACCGGTTGCGGGCGAAATAACCCAGCTGCACCCGGGCCTGCTGCAACTGGCTGCGCAATGCGATGCTGCGCTCGGTGCGGGTCAGCCGCCGCATCCTGGTCAGTTCGGCACGACGCTCCCGCAACACGTCAACGCGCGCCTGACGGTCAGCCCCCGAAGCGTCGGCCTCATACCGGCTGATCACCGCCTCCAGACGAGTTTCCCAGGCCCGCAACCTGTTTCGCCGGGCGACGTCGGGATCGGCCAGCTGCTCGGTGAGCAGGTCGACCAGGTCGTCGAGCTGCGGCTCACCCAGGTCGGGTGCGGCCGCCACCCCGACCCAGGGCATGTTCCGGTAGTGCGCGTCACGCTCGGCGAGAATCGCGGCGTCGGCATCGCGCACGTCAAGCCAATCCCGGTGAGCATCGATCTTGGACACCACACCGATCACCAGATCGGTGTACCGGGTCGCCAAATCGACCAGCGCACAGTCCGATTCGGTGAGCGGCGCGGAGGCCGAAACCACGAACACCACCGCCGCGGGTGCCTCCCCGGCCACCAACTCGGTGGATTCGACGAACTCGGTCTGTGGCATCCGGTCCCGCAGCGCCGCCATCACGCTGGTCGATCCGGCCAGCCACGGGCCGGAAACGAGCACCACGTCCCGGGTTTGCACCCCCGGGGAGTTCAGTCCGGGATCGATCGCCGCGACCACGGCATCGGCTTCGGCCTCAGCGGCGGCTTTGGCCGCTCGCGCCGCCTCCGGATCCCGCTCGGTGTCCACGTCGGTCATCGCCTGTCGGCCGCCGTCGCGTCCAGCAGTCTCAGCGACCCACGCACGATGTCGTCGGCGCACCGGCGGTGCAGGGCGTTCACCGGCCCGTCGCGGTAGTGCCGCCAGCGCCGGGCCCGGCACAGGTGGTCGACGTGACCATCACCCGTTTCCACCGTGAGGCCCTCGGCCTGCACCACGTCGACGGCCGCGCCCATCATCGCGAGGACTGTGTCGTCGGCCGCCAGGAAGCGGCCCACCGCTTCGCCCCCGATCGCACGCAGCTCCGTCAGCGCCCACCGCGCCCGGCGATACCGCACCGGGGCGGCCGCGGCGTCGATGGCCGTCAGCACCCGGTCGACCTGGCTGAGCCCGCGCAGCACACCGGGCAGGGATGCGGCATCCGCGCCGCGGCTCAACGCCAGCGTGGCATGGGCGATCCCGAACCGGTCCAGCCGCCGCAGCAGCCCGGCGCGCACCTCGACCGGAAGCCGATGCGGCGCGTCGACGAAGGCGTCCGCCGACGTCAGGTCACCAGGCTCGCGCGTCAGCACGCCCAACGCGGCCACCTCGTGCGCCGCCAAGGCCACCGAAGCCAGCAGCGCGACCATCGGCACCACCGGCACCCCAGCCATGTCCTGCAGGCGGCGGGCCCGGCGATGAGCCGTCGCCATCGGTCCGCCCGGGGAGGATCCGGCCAGGTCGGCCTTGTTGAACACCACCACGGCCGGCCGCCCGGCCCGGCTCAATTCGGTCAGCAGCGCGCGGTCCTCGGGTTTGAGCACCTCGGCGATCACCACCACCGCGACCTCACCGGTTGCGGCGATCTGCAGGCCCGCGTCGCCCAGGGCCCCGGTCACGGTGCTGGTACCGACCCCGCGGCGCCCCTGCACCTCGACGGCCACCGGAGCCGTCACTCGCGCACAGATCTCGGCCAACCGCGCATCGCCGGCGCGGTCGGCAAAGCGTGTGAGCTCGTCGGCGAAAATCTGGCAGCCTTCCTGGTGACGGGCGCAATCCGGGGCGTCAGGAAAAATCGTGACACGGCCGCGGCGGACCCGCGAACGGATGTTTGCCTCCTGCCGGCCGGAGGCAACTGTTGGGTATCAATCTCTACCACGATGCGGGCGCGCCGCCCCCGATAAGAGACCATGGACTGATGCACCCGTCCAGGTCCGACGTCGGCGGACCGGCCTCGGCAGATGAAGTAGCCGACGGGCCGGCTGCCCAGCCACACCGTTTCCCCCGGGTGACCAGCTTCCGGACCCGCCGCTCGACGCTGTCGCCGGCGCAACAGGAAACCTGGGACCGGCTGTGGCCTGAACTGGGCCTTCAGGCCCGCGACGACAATTCGCAACCGATCGTCAACCTCGATACCGCGGCCTGGTTCGGCCGCTCGGCACCGGTGATCCTCGAGATCGGTTCGGGTACCGGCACATCCACCCTGGCGATGGCCCAGGCCGAGCCGGATCTCGATGTGATCGCCGTAGAGGTCTACCGCAAGGGCCTGGCCCAACTGCTCAGCGCGATCGACCGCACCGCCCAGACCCCCACCCCGGTCACCAACATCCGCATGGTCCGCGGTGACGGCGTCGACGTGCTGGAGCACATGTTCGGTCCCGAGACGCTGACCGGCGTGCGGGTGTTCTTCCCGGACCCCTGGCCCAAGGCCCGTCACCACAAGCGCCGGTTGCTGCAACCGGCGACCGTCGCGCTGATCGCCGACCGGCTGCGCCCGGGCGGAATCCTGCATGCGGCCACCGACCACGCCGGATACGCCGAACACATCGCCGAGGTCGGTGACGCCGAACCGCGGCTGCGCCGGGTCTCCCCAGGTGCGGATCTGCCGATCTCGACCGAGCGCCCGGTCACCAAGTACGAGCGCAAAGCCCTGGCCGGCCCCGACGTCACCGAGCTGGTGTGGGAGAAACGGCCATGAGTGTGACCGAAGACATGCACGACGCGTCCGCGCAGGTCGAGGAATCCGATTCCGCCACACCGGCCACCCCGCCACGCCGGGTGCTGCTGGTGTGGGACGCCCCCAATCTGGACATGGGGCTGGGCGCGATCCTGGGCGGTCGACCGACCGCCGCACATCGCCCCCGCTTCGATGCGCTGGGCCGCTGGCTGCTCGGCTACACCGCGGATCTGTCGGCCGCAAAGGGCGACGACGCGGCCGTCTCCCTGGAGCCCGAGGCCACCGTCTTCACCAACATCGCCCCAGGTAGCGCCGATGTTGTGCGGCCCTGGGTGGAAGCGCTGCGTAACGTGGGGTTCGCCGTCTTCGCCAAGCCGAAGATCGACGACGACAGCGATGTCGACAGCGACATGCTCGACCACATCGCCCTACGTCGCAGTGAAGGGCTCGCGGCGGTCCTGGTGGCGTCGGCCGACGGGCAGGCGTTCCGGCAACCGCTGGAAGAGATCGCCCGGGAGGGCACTCCGGTGCAGGTGCTCGGATTTCGCGAACATGCGAGCTGGGCGCTAGCGTCGGATACCTTGGAGTTTGTCGATCTGGAGGATATTCCCGGTGTGTTCCGGGAACCGCTGCCACGGATCGGCCTGGACTCGCTACCCGAGCAGGGAGCATGGCTGCAACCGTTCCGGCCGCTGTCATCGCTACTGACCGCGCGTGTGTGACAACTGAAGACCCTCGTCCAGTCGAAGCGCGGGTCACCAAAAGTTTTAGAGCGAAGTATCAAAGCGTTAGGAGCCTAAGTGTTCGCCTGGTGGGGTCGAACGGTGTACCAGTTCCGGTACATCGTCATCGGTGTCATGGTGGCGCTATGCCTCGGTGGCGGCATCTACGGCGCCGACCTTGGAAAGCGCGTCACCCAGAGCGGTTTCTACGACGAAGGCAGCCAATCGGTCCGGGCCTCGCTGCTGGCCGACGAAGTGTATGGCCGTGACCGGACCAGCCACATCGTGGCGATCCTGACGCCTCCGGACGACAAGCTGGTCACCGACAAGGCATGGCAGAAGAAGGTCACCGGCGAGCTCGACAAGGTCGTCGAGGACAACCCGGATCAGATCGTCAGCTGGGTCGGCTGGCTCAAGGCGCCCGACGTGGCGGGCCTGGCCGCGATGAAGACCGAAGATCAGCGGCACACCTTCGTCAGTATTCCGCTGCAGGGCGACAACGACGACGACATCCTCAAGAACTACCAGGCCGTCGAGCCCGAACTCCGGGCGATCAACGACGGCAACATCCAGCTGGCCGGGCTCAACCCACTGGCCAGCGAGCTCACCGGCACCATCGGTACCGATCAGAAACGCGCCGAACTGGCCATCGTCCCGCTGGTGGCCGTGGTGCTGTTCTTCGTGTTCGGCGGCGCGGTGGCCGCGGCTCTGCCCGCGATCATCGGTGGTCTGACCATCGCCGGCGCGCTCGGCATCCTGCGGTTCACCGCGGAGTTCGGCCCCGTCCACTTCTTCGCCCAACCCGTGGTGACGATGATGGGCTTCGGTATCGCCATCGACTACGGCCTGTTCATCGTGAGCCGGTTCCGAGAAGAACTCGCCGAAGGTTATGACACCGCGGCCGCAGTACGAAGATCGGTGATGACCTCGGGCCGCACCGTGGCCTTCTCCGCGGTGATCATCGTGGCCTCCTCGCTGCCGCTGCTGCTGATCCCGCTGGGCTTCCTCAAATCGATCACCTACGCGATCATCGCCTCGGTGCTGCTGGCGGCGTTCCTGTCGATCACGGTGTTGCCCGCGACGCTGGGCATCCTGGGCGCCAACGTCGACGCGCTCGGGGTGCGCACGCTGCTGAAGGTGCCGTTCCTGGCCAACTGGCCGTTCTCGCGCCGGATCATCGACTGGTTCATCGAAAAGACCCAGAAGACCATGACCCGCGAAGAAGTCGAGAAGGGCTTCTGGGGCCGGCTGGTCAACGTGGTGATGAAGCGTCCGATCGCCTTCGCCACGCCGATCCTGATCGTGATGACCCTGCTGGTGTTGCCGATCGGCTCGCTGACCCTCGCCGGCATCAGTGAGAAGTATCTGCCCCCGGACAACTCGGTGCGCCAGTCGCAGGAGGAGTTCGACAAACTGTTCCCCGGGTTCCGCACCGAGCAGATCACGTTGGTGATGCAGCGGGAAGACGGCGAGCCGATCACCGACGCGCAGATCGCCGACATGCGGGCCAAGGCGCTGACGGTTTCCGGTTTCACCGATCCGGACAACAACCCGGATTCCATGTGGAAGGAACGTCCGGCCACCGACAGCGGCTCCAAGGACCCGTCGGTCCGGGTGATCCAGAACGGTCTGGTCAACCGCGGCGACGCGGCCACCAACATCTCGGATCTGCGTGCGCTGCAACCACCGCACGGCATCGACGTGTTCGTCGGCGGCACACCGGCCCTGGAACAGGATTCGATCCACAGCCTGTTCGACAGATTGCCGCTGATGGTGACCATCCTGGTGATCACCACCACGATCCTGATGTTCCTGGCGTTCGGATCGATCGTGCTGCCGATCAAGGCCGCGTTGATGAGCGCGCTCACCCTCGGTTCCACCATGGGCATCCTGACCTGGATGTTCGTCGACGGCCACGGCTCGGGCATATTGAACTACACCCCGCAGCCGCTGATGGCACCGATGATCGGTCTGATCATCGCGGTGATCTGGGGTCTGTCCACCGACTACGAGGTGTTCCTGGTCTCCCGCATGGTGGAGGCCCGTGAACGCGGTATGTCCACCGCCGAGGCCATCCGGATCGGTACCGCGACCACCGGCCGCCTGATCACCGGCGCCGCCCTGGTGCTGGCCGTGGTCGCCGGCGCGTTCGCGTTCTCCGACTTGGTGATGATGAAGTACCTGGCCTTCGGTCTGCTGATCGCACTTCTGTTGGACGCCACCGTGATTCGTATGTTCCTGGTGCCGGCCATCATGAAACTGCTCGGCGACGATTGCTGGTGGGCGCCGCGCTGGATGAAGCGGATCCAGGAGGCGATCGGCCTCGGCGAGACCGAGCTGCCCGACGAGCGCAAGCGTCCCGTCATGCAGGATTCCGGGGAAGACCCGCGCGCCCTGGCCGGCGTCGGGCGCGGGCCGCCGCCACCGCCGCGGCCGCACGACCCGACCCATCCGGCGATCGAGCCCATGCGTCCTCCCATGCCGCGTACCAATGCGCCCTCGGCGGCGGGCACGGCGCGGATCACGCCTCCGCAGAATGTCCCTCAGCGGCGGCCCGATCCGGAACCGGAACCGGAACCGGCCACCACGCGGTTCGCCATGGCCCGCAACGCCGTACGCAACGCAGTGAACAGCGCGGTCAACACCGTCAACACCGCCACCGGTAACAGCAATGCCAACGCGAACACCCGCACCGAACGCACCGCAGCCCCGACGGCACGGCCGAGCAGCGGTCCGGCGGCCGGGCCGCAGCGGGAAGATCGGGAGATCGAATCATGGCTGGGTGCGCTGCGCGGTGGACCCACGACCGGTGGGCCGGCCAACGGCACCCCGCCCGGGCCTCCTCCGCCGCCGGGACCGCGGCCGTCGACCGACGCGACGCGTGCCATGCCGCAGCCGCAGCAGCGACCGCCCGCCGGTGGGGAGAACGCCCCGACGACGGCATTCAACGCGCAGCGTCCGGGTCCGACCCCGCCGCCGGGCCCACGCGAGCAGGATCCGTCGACGCAGAAGTTCACTGCCCATGACGACGACGAGCCGCCACGGCGTGGCGGTGGGATGAGCGCCCAGGATCTCCTGCGCCGCGAAGGCCGGCTCTAGGGCCTTCGCGGTCGACCGCTACTCCTCGATGACGACGCCCTCGGATTCCTCCAATTGGGCCTCCACGTCTTCGGGGTTCTCCGCCAGCAGGATGCGCGTGGCGCTGTTGATGAAGGCCACGGTGGGCACCGCGAGCAGCGCGCCCACGATGCCGGCGAGCACACCGCCGGCGGCGATGGCGAGCACGACCGCCAGCGGATGGATCGACACCGCGCGGCCCATCACCAGCGGTTGCAGCACGTGCCCTTCCAGCTGCTGCACGGCGATGATCAGACCGAGGGTGATCAGGGCGTAGATGAAGCCCTTGGCCAGCAGTGCCACCACCACCGCGAGGAATCCGGCGACCACCGCACCGACCAGCGGGATGAACGCACCCAGGAACACCAACGAGGCCAGCGGCAACGCCAGCGGGATGCCCATGATGGCCAGGCCGGTGCCGATACCGACCGCATCGACGAGGGCCACCAGGAATGTGGCCCGCATGTAACCACCCAGCGAATGGAAACCGGCCCTGCCGGCGTCGCGGACCCGCTCCCGCACATGGCTCGGGAACACCTTGGTGACGAAGGCGAAGATGTTGCGGCCGCCCTGCAGCAGGAAGATCAAGGTGAACAGCACCAGCAGGGCACCGGTGAGCAGTTCGGTCAGGGTGCCCGCGGTGGACAGCGCTCCAGTGGTGAGCTTCTCCTGGTTGCGCTGCAACGCCTCGATGGCGGTGTTGCCGGCCTGGTCGATCTGCTCCTTGCTCAACTGCAGCGGACCGTTGATCAGCCAGTTACGCACCCCGTCGATGCTTCGGGTCACCTGCTCGACGAGTTGCGGTGCGCCCTCGATGAATTGGGAGATGACGAAGCTCAGGATGCCGCCCACCACCGCGAAACTGGCCAGCAACACCAGAGCCACCGCGGCGCCGCGCGGCGCCCCGCGACGGTCCATGAAATCCACCGCGGGTAGCAGCAACGCCGCCACCATGGTCGCCAGCGCGACCGGCACGACGATCACTTCGAGGTGCTTGACCAGCCATAGCAACGCCACAATCGCGGCCAGAATGACCAACAGGCGCCATGACCAAGCGGCAACCTTGCGGACGAACGGCGTGACGGCCTCATCAGCAACGGGATCCGGTGACATGTCGGTAGCGTAATGCGGCGCGCCGTCAGAACCGGCGATGTCGTGATTACCTGCACGGTTACCCTGTAGAGCGTGTCACAGGACGCGCCGGCCGATACTGCCCGGGCCCGGGCCGGCTCTACGCGCGGCAGGTACTGGTGGGTGCGATGGGTGGTCATCGCCCTCGCCGTCACGGTGCTCGCCGTCGAGGTGACGTTGGTCTGGGACCAGCTGGCGAAGGCGTGGCGCAGCCTGTTGACGGCCAACGCCTGGTGGGTGCTGGCGGCGGTCGGCGCGGCGATGGCCTCGATGCACAGCTTCGCCCAGATCCAGCGGACCCTGCTGCGCTCTGCGGGCGTGCCCGTCAGACAGTGGCGTTCGGAGGCGGCGTTCTACGCGGGCAACGCACTGTCGACCACGATGCCCGGTGGGCCGGTGCTCTCGGCGACGTTCGTCTACCGCCAGCAACGTATCTGGGGCGCCTCGCCATTGGTGGCCTCCTGGCAGCTGGTGATGTCGGGCGTGCTGCAGGTCGTCGGCCTGGCGCTGCTGGGCCTGGGCGGCGCCCTGATGCTCGGCGCCACCAAAAACCCGCTGTCACTGATCTTTTCGCTCGGCGCCTTCCTGGCGATCATCCTCCTGGCCCAGGCGGTGGCCACGAGACCGGAACTGATCGACGGCATCGGGGCCAAGGTGTTGTCGTGGGCGAACTCGTTGCGCGGCAAGCCCGCTGACACCGGGCTGGAGAAGTGGCGGGAGATCCTGCGCCAGCTCGAGTCGGTCAGCCTGGGCCGACGTGACCTCACGGTGGCGTTCAGCTGGTCGATGTTCAACTGGGTCGCCGACGTGGCCTGCCTGGCGTTCGCCTGCTACGCCGCCGGCGGCCATCCGTCATTGGCCGGCGTCACCGTCGCCTATGCCGCCGCCCGCGCGGTGGGGTCGATCCCGTTGATGCCCGGCGGCCTACTGGTGGTGGAAGCCGTGCTGGTGCCGGGGTTGGTGTCCTCCGGAATGACTCTGGCCGCGGCCATCTCGGCCATGCTCATCTACCGGCTGGTCAGCTGGATCTTCATCTCCGCGATCGGCTGGGTGGTGTTCTTCTTCATGTTCCGCACCGAGAAGGACATCGATCCCGACACCGAGACCGACACCGAGACCGACCCGACGAGCTCCCCGAACCCCCACCCCGAGCCCTAGGAGATTCCATGCGGATCCGGTACCCGTTGGCAGTGCTGGCTCTGACCCTGGCCGGGTGTTCATCGGCAGAGGCTCCGCCGCCGGAGTCCACCACGACCAGTACTCCGCCGCCGATGGTCACCCCGGTGGTGGGACAGGTTCTGGCCGAACCGGTTCCGGTGGCCGCCACCGATGGCCGCACTCATCTGGCGTACGAGTTGATGTTGACCAACACCTCACCGAGCAACGTCACGTTGAACTCGCTGAGCGCGGTGACGGGCGATCGCAGATTGCTCACCCTGCCCGGTGACAGCCTCAAGTACTGGACCAGGGCGGTGGGCAACTCCGCGGTCGGCACCAACGTGCTCGGCCCCGGCCAGAGCGCCTACGTGTGGCTCGACGTGGTCGCCGACAACCCGTCGGAGGTGCCCACCGAGCTCAGCCACGAGATCGAGATCGCCGTGGCCCGGCCGATGCCCCCGCTCGTCGGGCCGACCTTGACCCAGCCGGTGGCGCCGGTGGCGGTGCAGACCCGCAAGCCGGTGTCGATCTCCCCGCCGCTGAGCGGGGACAACTGGGTGAACGCCAACGGGTGCTGTGACATGACGCCACACCGGATGGCCCTCAACCCGATCAACGGAAAGGTCTGGGCTGCAGAACGTTTCGCGATCGATTATGTACAGCTCGGCGGTGACGGACGACTGTCCACCGGCGACCGGGCCAAGGTGGACAGCTACCCCTACTTCGGCGCCGAGATCCACGCGGTGGCCGACGGCCCGGTGGTGGCGGTGCTCGACGGTTTACCCGAGCAGGTGCCCGGCGTCACGCCGAAAGGGCTCACCTTGGCGCAGTACGGCGGAAACCACATCGTGCAGGACATCGGTGACGGCAACTACGCCTTCTACGCACACCTGCAGCCGAACAGCCTCAAGGTCAAGCCCGGCGACACCCTCAGCAGCGGTCAGGTGATCGGCGCCCTGGGCAATTCCGGCAACTCGGACGCGCCGCACCTGCACTTCCATGTGATGGACGGTCCGGATCCGTTGGCGTCCAATGGCTTACCATTTACCTTCACATCGTTCCGGCTGGATTCCCGGCTGACGTCGCTGAGCGCGGCCGACGCGCTTTTCGACGGCAAACCGGCCGCACGGCAACCGGGCTTCGCCGTGCGCGACCAGTCGGATGTCAGCCCACTGGTAGGAGACGTGATGACCTATGCGACGGGCTAGCCTGCCGGCGCTGCTGACCGACCTGATCTGCGTGGTGGTGTTCTGCACCATCGGACGACGCAGCCATGCCGAGGGCCTGACCGTGGCCGGGATCGCCGAGACCGCCTGGCCGTTTCTGACCGGAACCGTGGTGGGCTGGTTGCTCTCCCGCGGTTGGCAAAAGCCGACGTCATTGGCGCCCACCGGGCTCATCGTGTGGATCAGCACGGTGGTGGTCGGGATGGTGTTGCGCAAACTGACCTCGGCCGGGGTGGCCGTCAGCTTCATCGTGGTCGCCTCCCTGACCACGGCGGTGCTGTTGCTCGGTTGGCGCGCGGTGGTCAGTGGGTTGCGGCGTCGTCAATCGGCCTGAGCCGGACCATCGGGCGGGGACGTCGACAGGGTCAGCGTCGCGCGTAACCCACCGAGCGGCCCGTCCGACAACCTGATCTCGCCGCCGTGCAACTGGGCCTGCTGTGCGACCAGGGCCAGTCCGAGCCCGGAGCCACCCGCCATCGCGGTGCTGCCCCGACGGAATCGGCCCAGTACGGTCTGATGTTCCTCGGCCGGCAGGCCGCGGCCGTCGTCGTCCACGATGATGACCAGCATGCCGTCGCTGCGGTGCGCGGTCAGCACCACCCGGGTGGCCTCGCCGTGGACGATCGCGTTGCGCACCAGGTTGTCCACCGCGATACGCAGGCCACCGGGCCAGCCCAGCACCAGGCCCACGTCGTCCTCGACGTGCACGTCGAACCGCACCGTCCCGCCCACCCGGGTGTTCTCCCGGACCACCCGGTCGAGCAGATCGGTGATGTCGATCAGTTCGCGGTCCTCGGCCTGGGCCAATTGTCCGGATGCGAGTTGGCCCAGTGCGGTGATGATGGCCTCCACCCGGCGCTGCGCTCGGGACAGGTCGGCGACCACCTCGTCGCGCTCGGATTCGGGCAGGTTGTGGATTCGCAGGGTGTCCAGGTCGGCACGCATCGCGGTGAGCGGCGTACGTAGTTCATGTGCGGCATTGGCGGCGAAATCCTGGGCCGCCTGAAGGGAATTGGTGGTGGCGCGCTGCGCGGCGGCCAGCCGGGTGAGCATGCCCGCCATCGCCTCGGACAGATCCTCGGCCTCGCGCACGCCGCGGACCCGCGGCATCGTCTCGGTGCCGCTGTCCAGTTTGGAGGTGTGCTCGGTGAGTTTGCGCAGCGGCCGGATGGCCGGTCCGGCCAGCAGCCAACCCAGCATGCCCGCCACCAGCACGGTGACCACCCCGATGCCGGTGTACAGCGGAATTCGGTTGGGGCTCAACAAGATACTGTCGGCGCGGATACCGATGGACATCAACACCCCGCCCTGCTGCTCCAGCGGCACGGTGCGTACCCGGTAGTCGACCCCGTTGACCTCGACGGTCTCGGTACCCGGCGGCAGCGACGGAAGTTGGAAGCCCCGCTGGAACACCACCTGCCCGGTGGAACGCGAACGCCCCGTCGTCAACACCCCGCGCCGCGGATCGGCCAGGTTCTGCGGGCTGATGCTGGCGTCGACGATCGAGTCGAGCCGACGGTCGAGTTGCGCGGAGTCGTTGTTCGCCAGCACCACCGAGGTCAGCATGGTGAACACCGCCACCACCGCCGCGGCCGCCAGCGCCGAGGCCACCGCGACTCTGGTGCGCAACGATGCCGACCGGATCACGCTGAAAAGCCGCACCTGACCCCGGTTCTCACGGATTCGATCACGCGGCCCTCACGCATCTTCCCGCAACACGTACCCGATCCCGCGGACGGTGTGGATCACCCGGGGCACGTCGGGACGCTCGAGCTTGCGCCGCAGATATGAGATGAACACGTCGGCCACGTTGGTGTCGACGTCAAAGTCGTAACCCCACACCAGTTCCAGCAGCCGCTGCCGGGACAGCACCACCCCGGCGTTCTCGGCCAGCACGGCCAGCAGATCGAATTCGCGCTTGGTCAGATCCACCCGATCGCCGTTGACGAACACCAACCGGCGGGCGGTATCGATCGTCAGCGCCCCCACGGTCATGGTGTCCGACGGACGTTCGCCCAGACTGGCCCGGCGCAGCAGGGCATTGAGCCGGGCCACCAGCTCGCCCAGATCGAACGGTTTCGTCAGGTAATCGTCGGCGCCGGCTTCCAAACCCGCGATGCGGTCGTTGACGGTGTCGCGCGCCGACAGCACACAGATCGGGATCTCGTTGCCCAGGGCGCGGAGCGCCGTGACCACGGCCACGCCGTCGAGCTCGGGCATCTGCACGTCGAGCACGAGCGCGTCGTGCGACTCGTTCGACAGCAGACGCAGTGCCTCCTTGCCCGACGCCGCGACCCGGACGTCGAACCCCGAATGCCGCAAACCGCGGGCAACCGAAGTACGTACATCCGGGTCGTCGTCGACCATCAACACCGTGCGGTTGACGCTCTCGCTCACCGCTTCTTCGCCGCCGGCGGGGGTTGTATCCACCCGCACGCGGTTACGGGATCGACGGAGCCGGAGCTGCGCCGCAGCGATTCTTGAGATCCACCAGCGGCTGGCGGATACCGGTCAGCTCGGCCTTGGTCTGAGGGTTGGCCTCCAGGTAGTCGTGCACCTTGGTCTTGACCTCCTCGCGCGGGAGACCTTCCAGGCTGGTGAAGAAGTAGTTCACATCGGGATGGGTGAACAGGTAGGCCGAAGTGGATGCGGACACCCCGGCAGCCACGCCGGCCAGATCGGCAGCGCTGCAGTTGGGAGGGTTGTTCGCCGGGTCGTCGGCCAGGGCCGACGGAATCGCGCCGAACAGCATCGCACCGGCTACCGCGCCGGCACCGGCCACGCCAGCTACCACACGCCGCGCATTACGGGCCGAGAGCAACATGGTCAAGCTCCTTCATCGGATGGGAAGGCCGTAACCCCAAACGGTTAACGGCTGGGGAAAAGCTAATCAGAATCCGTCACCAGTTTCCTGCCTTGCGCCCATCCTGTCGCGTCACACCGCGAAACTGCAGTTCAGCGAGTGGCCGCGGCGGCGGGGCCGGGAAGCGGCCCCGAGCCCGACGTGACCGCCGATGCCGGCGAAGACTGCACCGGCACCGCCGCGGCCGGCACCCCGACGTTCTGCGCCGAGGGCACCCCGGCGGGCAAACCGGTGGCCGCGCCGCCCTGCTGGGTGGCCTGCACCAAACCCATCAGTTGCGGCAGGCTGATCGGCAGTTTGCACCGGCTCCCGAGGTTGGCCAGCGGTTGCTGTAGCTGCTGCATGTCCTTGGCGGCCTGGGGGTTGGCGTCGAAGTAAGTCTTCAGAGCTGCCAGCGACTGGGCACCGCCCTGCTGTTGGCTGATGGTCGTCAACGCCTGGTTCGTCTGCGGATGCTTGTCCAGATAGTTGCCGATGTTGGTGGCCACGCTGCCCGCGGTGCGGGCGACCTCACTGGCCGCACAGGGATCGGTGGCCGCAGTGGCGGACGGCACCAGCAGCGCGGCCACCATGGCACCGCCTCCTCCGGTCACCGCGAGGGCGACGGCCAGACTGCGGCGCAAGCCACCGTTGGTCGGTTTCATGGAGACTCCTTAAGCGTTGGCCCCGGCGCACACGTCAGCCAGGGTCGTCCTCAGCTATGTCGCCGGACGGCGCGCGTACGTTAGCCGCGCACAGGTAACGCTACGGATATCTCAGTGCGATTTCAGAACGCGAAGAGGGCGGGCCACATTACCCCGGTGGGGGTACGCTCACGCTGACGCTGGCCAGGACACGCCCGACCAGGCCTAACCGAGAAAGCGGGGACCTCGAATCCAGCAGTTCATGATGCGCTTGAGCAGCAGTCTGCGCAGATTCCGCTGGGCGGTTTTCGCGACGTGGTTGCTGCTCCTGGTGCCCTCGATCTACCTCGCGATCAACCAGTCGTCGAACCTCACCGGCGGCGGTTTCGACGTCGAGGGTTCGCAGTCGCTCCACGTCCAGCGGCAACTCGAGGAACATTTCCCCGACCAGGGCGCCTCGCCGCTTGCCCTGATCGCCTCCCCCCGGGCCGACGCCTCGTTCGAGGACATGAACGCCGCAGTGAAGTGGCTGGAGAAGGTCGCCGGCGAGGTACCCAGCGTCAAGATCGTGCCGAACCCGCAGCAGCCGGCGCCGCAGCCGGACCGGCCCTACGTCGTCACGCTGCAGTTGGACTTCAACAACACCGGCGCGGTGGACGTCGCCAAGCAACTGCGCCAGAAGGTCGGGATCCACGGCGAGGAGCCGGGCGAGAGCGAGGACGGCAAGGTCAAGTTCTACGTCATCGGGCAGGGCGCGCTCGGTGCGGCGGCCACCCAGGCCACCAAACACGACATCGCCGCGGCCGAGAAGTGGAACCTGCCGATCGTGCTGATCGTGCTGCTGGCGGTGTTCGGCTCGCTGGCCGCCGCGGCGCTGCCGCTGGTGCTCGGCGTCTGCACGGTCGTGGTGACCATGGGGCTGGTCTATCTGTTGTCGATGTACACGCAGATGAGCGTGTTCGTCACCTCGACGGTGTCGATGTTCGGCATCGCCCTGGCCATCGACTACTCGTTGTTCATCCTGATGCGGTACCGCGAGGAGCTGCGCGCCGGCCGTGACCCGGCCGATGCCGTCGACGCGGCGATGGCCACGTCCGGTCTGGCGGTGGCCCTGTCGGGCCTCACCGTGATCGCCTCGGTCACCGGCATCTACCTCATCAACACCCCGGTGCTGGTGTCGATGGCCACCGGCGCGATCCTGGCCGTCGCGGTCGCGGTGTTGACGTCGACCACGCTGACCCCGGCGGTGCTGGCCACCTTCGGCAAGGCCGCGGCGAAACGCTCGTCGTACCTGCACTGGTCGCGGCGCGCCGAGGCCAGCCAGTCACGGTTCTGGACCAGGTGGACGGGCGCGGTGATGCGTCGCCCGTGGGCCTCGGCCCTCGGCGCGACGACGCTGCTGCTGATCCTGGCCGCGCCGGCGTTCGGCATGGTGCTGGGTAACAGCATGCAGCGCCAGTTCGAGCCCACCCACGAGATCCGCGGCGGCGTGAATGCTGCCGCCGAGGCCCTGGGGCCGGGCGCGCTGGGCCCGGTACGAGTGCTGGTGACGTTCCCGGAGGGCACCGCTTCGGATGCCGCAGGCAGCGCCACGCTCGACGCGGTGCGCCAGGAGATGACGAAGGCGCCGCATGTGGTGTCGGTGCAGCCGCCGTCGTTCTCCGACAACAACACCGCCGCGCTGCTGTCGGCGGTGCTGTCGGTAGACCCGGAGGATCTGGCGGCCCGCGACGCCATCGACTGGATGCGCGAGAAGCTGCCCGCGGCTGCCGGGCCCGACGCGCGGATCGACGTGGGCGGTCCGACCGCGCTGATCAAGGACTTCGACGACCGGGTCTCGGCGACCCAGCCGCTGGTGTTCGTGTTCGTGGCGTTGATCGCGTTCGTCATGCTGCTGGTGTCGATCCGCTCGGTGGTGCTGGCCCTCAAGGGTGTGCTGATGACCGTGCTGTCGGTGGCCGCGGCCTACGGCAGCCTGGTGGTGGTCTTCCAGTGGGGTTGGTTCGAGGGGCTCGGATTCCAGAAGCTCAGCTCACTCGACAGCACGATCCCGCCGTTGGTCCTGGCGATGACCTTCGGTCTGTCGATGGACTACGAGATCTTTCTGCTCACCCGGATTCGGGAGCGGTTCCTGCAGACCAACAACACCCGCGATGCGGTTGCCTACGGGGTCAGCACCAGCGCGCGGACCATCACCAGCGCCGCGCTGATCATGATCGCGGTGTTCATCGGCTTCGCATTTGCCGGCATGCCGTTGGTGGCGCAACTCGGGGTGGCCTGCGCGGTGGCGATCGCCGTCGACGCGACCGTGGTGCGACTGGTCCTGGTGCCCGCCCTGATGGCGATGTTCGACGAGTGGAACTGGTGGCTGCCGCACTGGCTGGACCGGTTGTTGCCCGAGGTGGATTTCGAGAAGCCGTTGCCCAAGGTCGAGGTGACCGATCTGGTGATCATCCCCGACGACATCTCGGCGCTGGGGCCGAGCGGAGCCGATCTGCGCATGATGGTGCGGACTGCCGCGAAGATGAAACACCTTGCGCCCCAGACCATCACCGTCACCGACCCGCTGGCGTTCAGTGGGTGCAGCAAACCCTCCTCCCGGTTGGCGGCCCGCCGCCCCGGCGGCCCGAAGCGGTGCCCCGGGGTGCATCCGGTGACCATGTGGCGGGGCCGGCTTTCGGTAGCCGTGGATGCTCTGCAGACCGAGGCCGACGCCGACCGCGCACCCGTGGAACGGCTCAGCCCGGTGGAGACCACCAACGTCCAGCTGCCGACCGGTGACCGGCTGCAGATCCCGACCGGCGCCGAAACCCTGCGGCTGAAGAGCTATCTCATCATGTGCCGCAACAGCACCAAAGACTTCGAAGAGTTTGCTGATCTTGTCGAGTCGGTAGAAACCGAGACCGCAGCTCTGGTGTTGTCGGGCATGGACCGGTATTACTGTGGGCAGAACCCGAAGAGCAGATGGGTGGCCACCCAGCTGGTGCGCCGGCTGGCCGACCCCCAACCATCGGACGAACACGACTTCGTGCTGTCGGATCCGGATGCGGCTGCCGAGTGGGAGAAAGTCAGGCAGCGCTGCCTGTCGGTTGCGGTAGCGATGCTGGAGGAGGCGAAGTGACGTTGGCCCCCGATGTCCGGGAACAGCGGGATGCGCGGATCAACCGTCGCGACGAGGTTCAGCCGGGTCAGTCATCCGTGCGGCGTCCTGCGGGTCAGCGCGGTCAGGGGCCTCAAGCCCAACGCACGCCGGCCCAACGCGCGTCCACCCCGCGCACGTCCACGCCGCGCCCGTCGGCCCAGCGAAACTCCGCACCACGTACTTCGGCACAACGCCCCCAGAATCAGCCCGCCCAGGTACAACGGAGTCAGGAGCAACGCACGCCGGGTCAGAGCACTCCGGCGTCGAGCGCTCCCGCACAGAGCACGAACAGACAACGCACACAGGGGCAGGGAACGCAGACGCCACGCACACAGGTACAGCGCTCGCAGCAGCAGCCGTCCCCGTCGCGACAGCCGCGGCAGGGCCAGGCCACGCCGCCGCAGCGGCAACCCGCATTCGACGAGCGACCGGTCGAGTACTGGCCGACCGCGGCGATCCGCGCCGCGCTGGAGACCGACGACATGGCGGTCTGGCAGCGCATCGTCGCCGCGATCAAGCGGGATCCGTACGGCCGGACGGCACGTCAGGTTGAAGAGGTGCTCCAGACCGCCCGCCCGTACGGGGTGTCCAAGGCGCTGTCGGAGGTGCTGGTGCGCACCCGTGAGCACCTCGAGGCCACCGAACGGGCCGAGGTGGCGCGTCAGATCCAGGCCATGCTGCGCCGCTCCGAACTGCAGGCACCCGAATTCGCCTCGCGCGCCGGGTTGTCCAACGAGTCCTTCGCCGACTATCTGGAGGGCACCGTCAGCCCACCGGCGTCGCTGCTGTTGCGCATGCAGCGGCTCTCCGACCGGTTCGCCAAGCTGGCCGCCCAGCGTTCCGCGAAGTAGCTTTCCGGCGCACTCAGCGGGAGTGCAGCGGGGTCACGTTGTCGACGAGCCAACGGCCGTCGACCTTGCTCAAGGCGACCCGCAACGCCAGTACCGCGTTGTCGGTGGGTTTGCCCGGCGCGCTCTGAGTGCCACGCATGACCACGGCCACGCTGGCCACCTGTGGGCCAAGCGCCTCCACCCCGGCCGAGATGGTGGCGGCCGTGGCCGACACATTCTTGCTGGTCAATTCCTTTGCCACCGTGGAGAATTCGTTCTTGAACTGATCGGCCCGGTCCGGTGACATCATGGCGGTGGCCCGGTCGATCGACGCCGTCGGGCTCTGCGGGCTGAAGGTGGCGGTGGCCTCCGAGACACTGCTGGCGATGCGGACCACCTCGCCCCGGTCGTTGTTGAAGGTGCGGTCGGGCACGGTCCAGCGCAGGTAACCGACCGTCACCGCGGCCACCAGTGCGGCGGCGGCCACTCCGGCCACCGCGAACCGCAGGCCCGGGGCGTCGTCGTCGGTGCCGAGCGTCACCCCGTCGCGACGCGCCAGCACGATGTTGACGATGACGCCCTGCACGATCAGCAGGCACAGCACCGAGCACAACGACACCCACCACAGCGGCCAGCCCAGCGCCACACCGAGATACACCAGGGCCACGATGGCGGCCACCGGGGCGGCGACGTCGAAGGCCAGCACCCGCAACCGGTTCCTCATCGGATCGGCTCCAGCCGGGAGACCATCAGGGTGCCGTCGACGTCGGAGATGTCGAGTCGCAGGTTCCAGCGCACCGTCTGAGGTTTGTCGGTGCCGGCGTTCTCGCTCACCGACGTGGCCACCACCAGAACGGTGTCGGTGCGCGACACCATGCCGGCCAACCCGGCTTCGGGTGGCGCAGCCGGACGGCCGTCGGGTCCCGGCGGTGCGTGGTACAGCGATTCGATGGCCACGGAGTCGATCTGGCCGGTGGTGCGGGCCTGCAGACGCTGAACCAGGTCACGGTAGGGCTGCACGGCGGCGTCGAAGTCGGCGTTGAGCTGGCCGACGGTGCCCTCCCGCAGCTTCTGCATACCGGCCTCGACCGTGTCTTTGTTGATGTTGATCAAGACGTTCGTCCAGTCGACAGCGGTGCGCAGCACCCGGGTCTGGTACGCGCGTTCGCCGGTCTCGCTGCGATGCCCGGACCACACCATCACACCGAGAACCACCGCGACGACGGCAATCAGACCGGCGACCGCCGAGGCGAAGCCGAAACCGGTGATGACACCGCCGGAGTCAGGCCGGTCCTTGCTGTCCTTGCTGTCCTTGCTGGGCGCCTCGGGCATGGCCGTGAGGGTACCGGCCGCAAAACCGGCCCAGCGCACCCGCGGCCTTCTGGAAGAATGTCTCCGGTGACGGTAGAAGCCATCAAGTCGGGTATCGACCTGAGCCATGTCGACCCGCAAGCCCGCCCGCAAGACGATCTGTTCGGCCACGTCAACGGCCGCTGGTTGACCGACTACGACATTCCCGCCGACCGCGCCACCGACGGCGCGTTCCGGCTGCTGCACGACCGTGCCGAGGAGCAGATCCGCGACATCATCACCGAGGCCGCCGCCTCGGGTGCCGAGCCGGGCACCGACGAGCAGCGCATCGGTGATCTGTACGCCAGCTTCATGGACGAGCAGACCATCGCCGCCCGCGGCCTGGCCCCGCTGCTCGAGGAGCTGGCCCAGATCGACGCCGCGACCGACAGCGATGCGCTGGCCGCGGTGCTGGGCGGTCTGGAGCGCACCGGAGTGTCGGGAGGGGCCGGGGTCTACGTCGACACCGATTCCAAGGACTCGACCCGCTACCTGCTGCACATGAGCCAGGGCGGTCTCGGGCTGCCCGACGAGTCCTACTACCGCGACGAGCAGCACGCCGAGATCCTGGCCGCCTATCCAGGACACATCGCCAGGATGTTCTCACTTGTCTACGGCGACACAGCCGACCAGAACGAGGTCGCGGCGCGAATCGTCGCACTGGAGTCCAAGCTCGCCGCCGCGCACTGGGACGTGGTCAAGCGCCGCGACGCGGACCTGACCTACAACCTGCGCCGGTTCGCCGACCTGGCCGCCGACGCCCCCGGATTCGACTGGACCGGCTGGGTGAACGCCCTGGGCACCAGCCCGGAGAAGGTCGCCGAGCTGGTGCTGCGCCAGCCCGATTACGTGACGGCGTTCGCCGCGCTGTGGTCGAGCGAGGATCTGCAGGATTGGAAGGCCTGGGCCCGCTGGCGTGTCATCCACTCGCGGGCCGGGCTGTTGACCGACGACCTGGTGGCCGAGAACTTCGACTTCTACGGCCGCACCCTGAGCGGCACCGAGCAGAACCGTGACCGGTGGAAGCGCGGGGTGTCGCTGGTCGAGGGCCTGATGGGCGATTCCCTGGGCAAGCTGTACGTGCAGCGGCATTTCCCGCCGGAGGCCAAGGCCCGGATGGACGAACTGGTGGCCAACCTGCGCGAGGCCTACCGCGTCAGCATCAACGAGCTGGACTGGATGACGCCGGAGACCCGGGCCAAGGCCCTCGTGAAGCTGGACAAGTTCACCCCCAAGATCGGTTACCCGGCCCGCTGGAAGGACTATTCGGCGCTCGAGGTTGCCCGCGACGACCTGTACGGCAACTACCGCCGCGGTCACGTGGTGAACTCCGATCGGGAACTGGCCAAGCTGGGCGGCCCGGTGGACCGCGACGAATGGTTCATGACACCACAGACGGTCAACGCCTACTACAACCCCGGGATGAACGAAATCGTCTTCCCCGCAGCCATTTTGCAGCCGCCGTTCTTCGACGCCCAGGCCGACGACGCGGCCAACTACGGCGGGATCGGCGCAGTGATCGGCCACGAGATCGGCCACGGCTTCGACGATCAGGGCGCCAAGTACGACGGTGACGGCAACCTGGTGGACTGGTGGACCGATGCCGATCGCGCTGAATTCGGGGTTCGCACAAAGGCTTTGATCGACCAGTACGAGACCTTCACCCCGCGCGGGCTGGACGCCTCCCATCACGTGAACGGCGCGTTCACGGTCGGCGAGAACATCGGCGATCTGGGTGGGCTGTCCATCGCCCTGCTGGCCTATCAGCTGTCGCTGAAGGGCCAGGAAGCCCCGGTGATCGACGGGCTCACCGGAGTGCAGCGCGTCTATTTCGGCTGGGCGCAGGTGTGGCGCACCAAATCCCGTGACGCCGAGGCGATCCGGCGGTTGGCGGTCGATCCGCACTCCCCGCCGGAGTTCCGCTGCAACGGCGTCATCCGCAATATCGACTCGTTCTACGAGGCGTTCGACGTGACCGACTCCGACGAGCTGTATCTGGAACCGGCCGAGCGCGTGCGCATCTGGAACTGACCACACATATGACAAAACCCCTGCCCATCGGCAGGGGTTTTGTCATATCGGCGTTCTGCTAGAACATCTGCCAGTCAGAGGCGCCATCTGGCGTGTTGTACCAACCACCACCGGTGTTCTTGATCACCACCGGGTCGCCGCTGCCGAAGTTGTCGTAGAACCACTGGGCGTTGGCGGGGCTGAGGTTGATGCAGCCATGGCTGACGTTGCGGCGGCCCTGGTCACCGGTGGACCACGGCGCACTGTGGACGAACACACCGCTGTTGTCGATGCGGACGGCATCCTGCACCTTGAGCTTGTAGCCCTCGGCGGAATCGACCGGCACGCCGTAGGTGGACGAGTCCATGATGATGTCCGGGAACTTCTCCAGCACGTAGTACGTGCCGTTCTTGGTCTCGTGCTTGCCGTCGGGCTTGCCCATCGACACCGGGAACGTCTTCTCCAGCTTCCCGTTGCGCATGACTTCCATCTGCTTGGACTTGTCGTCGATGGTGGCCACCAGGTAGTCGCCCACCCGGAAGCTCGACTTGGTGCCGGCCGCGTCGATGTTCACCACGGTGTTGGCCGGCCAGAAGTCCTGCGGACGCCACCGCAGCTGGGTGTCGGTGACCCAGTAGAAGCGACCCGGCACGGGCGGGTTCGAGCTGATCCGGATGGCGTCCTGGGCCATCTGCCGGTCGGCGATCGGCCGCTGGAAGTTGATGTAGATGGGCTTGGCCACGCCGACCATCGACCCGTTGACCGGGTTGAACGACGGCGGCAGGAACGGCGGCTCACCCTCGAAGGGGACGGTGCTCTGGCCGGCCGGGGTGCCTTCGATCGGGACCGCCGGGGCGCCGTAGTTGTTGATCACCGACGGGCCGGTGGACGTGCTCGACGGGGCCATCGGGTCGGTCGGCAGCGGGGGGATGTACGCGCCCGGCGGGGGACCCGGAACAGCGGGGTCGACGGGTGCCGGCGGCACCTCAGGGTCCGCGTAGGCGGATGGGCTGAGCACCAACCCGCCGACCAGCCCAGCGGCCAGGAAAGCGGTGATCAGTCGACGTTTTGCCGGTTTCGGCATGAGTAACCTCCAGACAGCACTACTCGTCCCAGTGTCTCACAGCGCAATGACCAGCTACTGCCGCGAGAAGGCGTCGTTCTCCGGCAGCTACCGAGCCCGCGGCGCTGAACTGCGAGTTTCATCGCTCCCGGATGATCTTGTGTTACTTCTCGCTGGTGGCGTAGGAAACCACGAACACGCCCCGAGACAACGCGACACCGCACATCGCGACGAGGATCAGCGCCGCGGCGGCCCCGACGGTCGCCGTCGCGCCGCCGTGGTCGTAGATACCGCCGCCGATCAGCGCACCGCCCATGATGCCCACCTGGAAGGCCGCGACGTACCGGCCGGAGGCACCGTCGGGATCGTGCGGCGACGTACGCATCGCCGAGGCCTGCAGCATCGGTGGCAACGCGGTCGATGCGGCGCCCCAGACGATCATCGCGACCGCGCCCAGGCTCGCCGCGGCGGCGCCGTACACATGTCCCATCCCCAACGCCGACAGCGTCACGAGCGCGGCGGCCAATGCGGCCAGGCAGCCGAGCACCGACACCTTGGGCCACAGGTCCAGAGGGCGCGCCATGGCCGCCATGGCGACCAGACCGGCGATGCCGAAACCGGCCAAGAGCCAGGCCAGATGCGGGCCGTGGATGCCGACCACGTCGCGGATGATCACCACGATGAAGGTGTACGCGATGAAGTGGCCGGTGACGCCGATCAGGGTCAATGCCGACAGGAGCAGCAGA